>WTKB01000104.1 GCA_011524575.1 Aquimarina sp. | reverse complement strand
CAGAGCACCTGCCTTACAAGCAGGGGGTCATAGGTTCGAATCCTATTGGGCCCACTACACAAAGCCAATTCATTGTAAAGTGAATTGGCTTTTTTGTTTTCTATCACTCAACTTATTCTCCTCAAAAATTTTGCTTGATTCCTTTTTATTTCTTAATTATGTAAATAAATTTAATTTTTACATGTTTATTTGTATAGAAAAAATAAACAGATAGATTGAAAGTTGTCTTGATAGAGCAGAACTAACAAATGATTAGCTGAAAAGCTGAATAAGAATATGGCTACCATATCAAGGTGGTGTACAAACGGAATGCAACTATCATTAGAAGCGCTTCTTGTCATAGCATGTTTTTAAGAGTAGATATTCTAGAGCTGATCATCTCTCTACTATTAAAAAACCTATCAAACTAAATAGTATGACTCATCATAAGCAAAAATCCAATAAAAAAAATAGAAACGCTAAAAAGGAGAAATCTCCCGCATCAACAAGTAAGAATATCCCCTTTTTGAATAATGTGATAATAGCAATATTCTTTGTGATCCTTATTTCTAAATTGAAGAATCAAAATTCTGGTTACAAATGGATGCACGAGACATTAATAGGTGCTAACCTGAAAACAATGAAAAAGTATAAGGATTTAACTTTTGAGCAAAAACAAGAAGCAAAGATGGGATTTAATGGAAAATATTTGAATTTTGTTAAAAATAATACTCCTGACACAGCAATCATTTTGATGCCGCCAGATAGTATTATCTTTCCTTCTAAAGGAAAATCAGGGTTTAATAAGTATATAAAGAATAAGGTATGGTGTTCTTACCTCGTCTATCCTCGTAAGATAGTTTATGAAAGGGAAAAGCATACTTCCTCTTTGTATAATAGTATAACACATGTGGCAATAATAAATGGTTGGGGTTATAATAAGCTGGGATACAAAATCAATAATAAGAGCAAGTTCTCAGTGATGCCTATAAAAAATTAATATTTTATGTTTTTTCAATTTTTAACATTTGCATGCATATTCTTGTCAGGTTTTATGATAATGAATATCATTAGTACAGAATTTGGTTTAAGTCAAAAAATAGGTCTAAGTATGCCCTTAGGTTTTGGCCTGACGACCGTAATAATGCTGCTCATCAACTTTTCGGGAGTAAAATTTACGATTGAGTTGATTGTTTTATTATCTCTATTAACAGTTGCTTCTATTGGGTTTATTGTGTTGAGAAAGAAAAAATTAGCTAGCATAGTAAACCTTGACCTTAAACCACTTCGTAATCTTCAATACTTTAATTTAAGTTGGATATTCTTAGTTTTAGTTTTGTTTTACATTGTTTATGGAATAACAGCGAAGGCTTTGTTTTGGCCTCCCTCTGCATATGATTCTATTACAGGATACGATTATATGGCCAAAGTAACTGCAGCTGAAGGCAAGTTTAATAATTCCATTTTTGATCAAACAAACCCTACCAATTCAATAAGGCATTCATATCCACCTTTTGTGCCAGGAAGTTATGCTATTGCATACATGCTAGGGTTTCAATCTTCAAAAATTTCGATGGTTTTAATCTTCGTATCTCTTATCATTTACTTTTGGAGTTTATTAAGAAAATACACCACTGAGACAGCTGCTATATTTTTTACACTTGTGATGGCTTCGGTGCCGGAATTTTTGGCTATGTCTGCGCTTTCTTTAACTAACGTTCCTCAAACGTTGTTTGCCTCAGCCGGTTTATTAGCACTTTTTGAATACCACAAAAAATCACATAAACAATATTTAATATTGAGCATAGTATTACTTGGCTTAAATGCTTGGACGAGAAGCGATGGTGTTGTTTTCATTGCAGGTGGCGGGGTAATGCTATTGTATCATTTTTTATTGAAGAAAAAGATTGACTGGAAACCTTTAATCTCCTATTCTATTCTTTCCATCCTTCCTCTTGTTACATGGCAGATTTTCATGAAAATTAATATCGAAGGTATTTATAGTAGTAGTGATGCATTTGTACGACACCTTTTTTGGGATGGAGAAAAGATGAAAGAATTGATAAGTTTAATTTGGAACATTATTTCTAGTAGCCAATTGTATGGAGTAGTTTTTATATTATTTGTAATAATATTACTTATAAACTTTAAATTTTTACGTAAGGATAAGCCCATCCTTTTAATAGGAATCTTCACTTCTTTTATTCTCTATTCTTTTTTGTATTATCAAATGGATAATGGAGGAGATAATTTTGGTTACTCAATTTCCTCAATGATAAATTCTTCCTTTAAAAGAGGTATGTTCCCATTTATACCGGCTATTTGTTTTTATATGGCATCAAGTACAATGATAACAAGACTTTTTAAATGGATATATAAACCTTTTATTTAAACCCTCCCAAAATTGAAATATTTCCAAATTGAAAAATATGACTTATGACAATATTAAATTGATGATTTTTGATGTGGACGGTACACTCTACAACCAAAAGAAACTCCGGTTTTTTATGCTACAGGAGCTTCTTGGTTACTATTTGATCAGACCGCATAAAGCTTGGCAAATAAATGTTCTTCGGCATTTTAGAAAAGAGCGTGAGAAACGGGCTTTGATAGCTAGTGAAAATATAAATATTGAACATAGTCAATATCTTTGGTGTCAAGAAAAAGTGGAACGATCGGTTAGTGAAATTAAGGATATTGTTGGTAAGTGGATTCATCAAAAACCACTAAAATATTTACCATATTGTATGTATAAGAATGCATCATCTTTGCTTACTGAGCTAAAAAAGAGAAAAATTAAAACAGCTGTTTATTCCGATTATAATGCAGAAAAAAAAATTGAATCTCTTGGAATTTCAATAGATCACATCTATAGTTCAGAACAAGAAGAAATAGGGGCTTTAAAACCTAATCCAAAAGGTCTGGACTATATTGCCAGCACATTGGACATTCCCAAAAAAGATATTCTTTTCATTGGAGATAGAGAAGATCGAGATGGGGCTTGTGCCATTAATGCGGGAATTTCCTATTTAGATGTTGGCAAAGGGAATGCTAATCTTACTTTCGCTAACCTAATTAATTACCTAAAATGAGCGAAGAGTTTATAAATACTTGTTGGGTCTGTGGCTCTGAAAGTTTGCAAGTAGTAAAAAAATCTGATTTTACTGGTGATCTTGACAGTAAAAATTTTGCTATTACTAATTCAGATTATGGCAAAACAGGAGAATTAAGTAAATGCCTAAACTGCGGTTTCATTCAGTGTAGTAAAGAGAATGACGTTATTCACTATTATGAAAATTTGGTAGATACTGAATATGAAAACACAAGGGAAGAAAGAAAGCTGCAAGAAAAAAGAATTCTTAAACTAATCCAAAAAATAAAACCCTCAGGAAAACTCTTGGATATAGGTGCAGGTAGTGGAATAATGGTAGAATCTGCTCTTGAAATGGGATACGATGCAGAGGGAGTAGAGCCTTCCAGGTGGCTCCAAGGGCAAGCTGAGAAAAAATCACTACCTATACATTTGGGGACCTTTCCAATGGAAGGGTTAAGTAAAAACTATGATATCATTACTTTGGTGGATGTTATTGAACATGTACCTAACCCTAAAGAACTGTTAAGCAATATTTGTGGACATTTAGATAAAGACGGAATTTTTGTTGTGATTACACCAGATGTTGGTTCTCTTATAGCAAAGTTTTTGAAGTGGAAATGGTGGCATTTCAGAGTAGCACACATCGGCTACTTCAACAAAAGAACACTTACACAGATTACTCGAGATACAGGTTTTGAACAAATAAAAGCCATGAGACCTTCATGGTATTTTCGTATTGAATACCTTGTGGAAAGAGCGTACCAATACATCCCTAAGTTTCTTAGAATTCCTCTACCTCGATTCTTTAAAAAAATTATTGTACCAGTTAATCTAAGGGATTCATTGTTAGTTATTTACCGAAAAGAGGAAAAACAGAAATGATAAAATATTACATAGCCATAGCGCGACCAGATCATTGGTTTAAAAATATTTTTATGCTTCCTGGTATTGTACTGGCTTTTAAATATGATAGAGATGCGGATTTCTACTTACTATGGCCAAAGATTATATTAGGTATCATAAGTATTTGTCTGGTGGCATCAGCCAATTATGTAATCAATGAATGGCTTGATGCTGAATTTGATAAGTATCATCCAAAGAAAAAAGATCGCCCATCAGTTACGCAAGGCTTAAAAACCAAATGGGTTTATACCGAATATGCTTTAATATCTTTAACTGCTTTAACCATTGCTTATTTTGTTTCTCCTATCTATTTCATCCTTAGTATTATCTTTCTGATAATGGGTATTTTATATAATGTACAGCCATTTCGCACTAAGAATAGAATCTATTTAGATGTGATATCAGAATCGATTAATAATCCATTGAGATTGTTCCTTGGATGGAGCATTATTACACAATTGCTTCCTCCATCAAGCATATTATTATCCTATTGGATGGGTGGAGCATTTTTAATGGCTACAAAGAGGTTTGCTGAGTATAGATTTATTAATGATCCTGAACGAGCTGGATTGTATAGGCGCTCTTTCCGATTTTATAATGAAAAGAATTTATTGATCTCAATTGTATTTTATGCGCTTTTGAGTTCGTTCTTTTTAGCTGTTTTCTTGATTAAACATAAAATTGAGTTAATTCTTAGTTTTCCTTTGTTTGCCATCCTATTTGCTTGGTATTTGGATATAGGATTTAGGGAAAACTCTCCGGTACAGAGACCTGAAAAGCTTTACAAAGAAACCCCTTTTATTATTTTCTTGATTTTTCTTTCAATTATTATGTTGCTGTTAGTCAAAATAGAAATCCCCTTTCTTGAGAGCTTAATAAATTTGAAACATTGATAATCATATCGGTATCGGGTTACAAACATTTTAATAGAAGGCTTTGCAAAACCATCTTTTGCACTTATTCAGCGTTATACAAAAT
>WTKB01000037.1 GCA_011524575.1 Aquimarina sp. | reverse complement strand
GTATTTGTAAATCTATATTTTATTAAGAATTACATCTTCTATAATTTTAGGGAAATGTTTTGCTTCCAGATTATGAATTTTTTTGGCTACATCTGCAGCTGTGTCTGTATCAGATAAGGCAACTTTTTCTTGAAAAATTGTAGCCCCTTCGTCATAGTTTTTTGTGACATGGTGAATGGTAATCCCAGAATGTGTTTCTTTGTTTGCAACAACTGCTTTATGTACATTCATACCATACATTCCTTTTCCTCCAAATTTGGGTAAAAGAGCTGGATGAATATTAATAATTTTTCCCGAGAAGGCATTGATGATTTTTTCTGGAAATTTCCATAAAAATCCTGCTAATACAATTATGTTAGGGTTTTGATTTTTTAATGTTTCTAAAATTAAATCCGAATTGTAAAAGTTTTCTTTGTTAAATGTTAATGAAGGAACTCCTAGTTGTTGTGCTTTATGTAGTACAGGTGCGTTTTCTTTATTTGAGTACACACAATTTACATAAATATCAGGGTTATTTTTGAAATAAGTAATGATGTTTTGGGCATTTGAGCCTGTTCCTGAGGCGAAAATAGCTATAGATTTCATAAAAAATACAGTTTTAGGACTAAAAGTTTATGTTGTTTATTACTGATAATTAGTCTTTTGTCTTTAGTTTAAGATACTTTTTTTCTCTTTTTTTCTGTTTTAAAATTAAAGTTTTTTATTTTTGCCTTCTAACTTTAAACTTTAAAATTTAAAATTATGTCAGATATTGCATCAAGAGTAAAGACAATTATCGTTGATAAATTAGGAGTTGATGAAAATGAAGTAGTTTCAGGAGCAAGTTTCACTAATGATTTAGGTGCAGATTCTTTGGATACTGTAGAATTAATCATGGAATTTGAAAAAGAATTCGATATTCAGATTCCAGATGATCAAGCAGAGAATATTGCTACTGTAGGTCAAGCTATTTCATACATAGAAGACGCTAAGTAGTAGTTAAATAATATTTATTCTATAGTATATATTTTAATATGAGCTTAAAAAGAGTTGTTGTCACAGGGCTAGGTGCTTTAACCCCTGTAGGAAATACAGTCCAAGAATACTGGGATTCACTTATAGCAGGTAAAAGTGGTGCTGAACCAATAACACATTTTAATCCAGAAAAATTCAAAACGAAGTTTGCATGCGAAGTGAAAAACTTTGAAGTTACAGCGTTTATGAATCGTAAAGAGGCTCGTAAATTAGATCGCTTTACGCAATATGCTATAGTAGCTTCTGATGAAGCGATTAAAGACTCTAACTTAAACCTTGAAACTGTAGATAAATCTAGAGTAGGCGTAATATGGGGTGCAGGTATTGGAGGAATTGATACGTTTCATAATGAAGTAAAGAATTTTGTTGAAGGGGATGGAACTCCGCGTTACAACCCCTTTTTCATTCCTAAGATGATTGCAGATATTGCTCCAGGAAATATTTCTATACGAAATGGTTTCATGGGTCCTAATTTTACAACAGTATCTGCTTGTGCGTCGTCTGCAAATGCTCTTATTGATGCCCTGAACTATATTCGTTTAGGACATTGTGATGTCATTGTAAGTGGAGGAAGTGAGGCTGCTATTGGAGAGTCTGGAGTGGGAGGTTTTAATGCCTTGCATGCACTTTCTACAAATAATGATAATTATGCATCTGCTTCAAAACCATTTGATGCAAAAAGAGACGGTTTTGTGCTCGGAGAAGGAGCGGGAGCTCTTATCTTAGAAGAGTATGAACATGCTAAAAATCGAGGAGCAAAAATATATGCAGAAGTTTTAGGTGGTGGATTATCTTCAGATGCTTACCACATGACAGCACCACACCCAGACGGTCTTGGTGTTATTGCTGTTATGAAAAATTGTTTGAAAGATGCGGGTATTCAACCTACAGATGTAGATCATATTAATACACATGGTACTTCTACACCACTAGGAGATGTAGCGGAATTAAAAGCTATTGGTGAGGTTTTTGGTGATCATGCCAAGAATATTAGTATAAACTCAACAAAGTCCATGACAGGGCATCTCTTAGGTGCAGCAGGTGCTATTGAGGCTATTGCGTCCATATTGGCACTTAAAAATTCGATTATACCTCCAACAATCAATCATTCGGAACCAGATCCTGCTATTGATCCTTCATTAAATTTAACACTAAATAAAGCTCAAGAGAGATCAGCGACTATTGCTATGAGTAATACGTTTGGCTTTGGAGGGCATAATGCTTGTGTTCTTTTCAAAAAAATTGATTAATCATTTGTTCAAAAAAGGGTTCTAAACTAAGTTAAAACACTAGATTTATGAGTTTTTTTACAAAACTTCGCCTTAGATTTATAAAACCTCAAAGAACCCCTTTTTTTAACTTTGTCTCTAATGTATTGGGAACTCAGCCCAATGATATTGAGATTTATAGAGTTGCTTTTACACACCGCTCCAAAGGAATTTCCGATAATTTAGGAAATGTACTTAGTTATGAGCGTCTGGAATTTTTAGGTGATTCGGTGTTAAGTACAGTTATTTCAACTTATTTATATAAAGAAGTTCCTTCTGGAAATGAAGGTTATCTTACTCAAATGCGATCTAAGGTCGTTAGTCGAAAAAAATTAAATGAAATAGGGGAACAAATGCAGCTGGTGAATTTCTTAGATTCACAAATACCTAAAGCTCAATTTGGTGCTAATGTTCATGGTAATATTTTAGAAGCTTTAATAGGTGCTATTTATATAGATAAAGGTTTTAAGGGTTCTCAAGAGTTTATTGAATCAAAGGTAATCCATCCCTATGTAAGTATTCGAAGTTTAGAGAATCAAATTATTAGTTATAAGAGTTTACTTATAGAATGGTTTCAGAAGAACAAAAAGGTCTATAAGTATGATACTTTTGAGGAGCAAACCAAAGAATTATCCACTTATTTTTCTGTGAAGTTACTAGTAGATGGTGAAATTGTAGCTAAGGCTAGAGCTACCTCTAAGAAAAAAGCAGAAGAAATCGCTTCGAGGCGAGCTTACTTTGTCTATCAAAATCAAATTAAGCAGTAAGCTGGTTATTTTATTTCCAAATATTTAAAAAAATAGGTCATTAATTTATAGTATGTGCCGATTATAAATATGATTTATGCTATGTACTTCGCTTTTTTTCTTCTTCAATTATTTCAAATAAATTAAATTTTTTAAAAAAATATTCTGAAATTTATAGTTGTAAAATATATTATTAACTGTAAATCAATTTGTATTTTTATATTGTTGAAATTGTTTAATATCAATTTATACCCATTGGTCTTTGAAATTGCTATAAAATAAATTGGAGTTTTTTCTAATAAATTTGAAAGGAAAAAGAAACGATTAATTATAGTACTTTCAAAGATTAGTTAGTGTTAGTTATTTTACAATTCATATAATTTAATATTTAGAGAATTCATGTCAGGAAGAAAAAAAACCAAGATAGTTGCTACGTTAGGTCCTTCTACCAATAGTAGAGAAGTAATAAATGATCTTATGATCGCAGGAGTAAATGTTTTTCGAATTAATTTTTCTCATGCCGATTATGAAGTTGTAAAAGAAGTTATTACTTTAATACGTGAGCAAAATGAAGCTAATGGTTTCCATGCTGCTATTTTAGCAGATTTACAGGGTCCAAAACTCCGAGTAGGAGTTATGAAAAATAACACAGTTTTAAATAACGGGGATTTAGTAGCTTTTCAAACAGGAGAACCTTTTGTTGGAAATGCTAAGCGAGCATATATGAATTATGATCAATTCCCAAAGGATGTAAAACCAGGTGAGCGTATTCTAGTAGATGATGGTAAAATTCATTTTGAGGTAGTTTCTACAAATAACAAAGATGAAGTTATTGCTCGTGTAACTCAAGGTGGGCCTTTTAAATCAAAAAAAGGTGTTAATTTACCTAATACAGACATTTCATTACCTGCTCTTACGCCAAAAGATGTTAAGGATGCTATTTTTGCAATTAAGCAAAATGTAGACTGGATTGCACTTTCGTTTGTACGTCATGCTGATGATGTTAAACTTTTACAAAAACTTATTGACGAGCATAGTGATTTCTCCATTCCAATTATCTCAAAGATTGAAAAACCCGAAGGTGTTGCAAATATAAACGAGATTTTGGATTGTTCAGGTGGAATTATGGTTGCACGAGGAGATCTAGGTGTAGAAATTCCAGCAAATGAAGTTCCTTTAGTACAAAAGGAATTAGTGCATAAATGTAAGTTAGCCCGTAAGCCCGTGATTATTGCTACTCAGATGATGGAGACTATGATTGATAGTCTTACGCCAACACGAGCAGAGGTTAATGATGTAGCAAATTCTGTTATGGATGGTGCGGATGCTGTTATGCTTTCTGGAGAAACTTCTGTTGGCCAGTATCCTGTTGAAGTTATTCGTACTATGCGAAGTATTATTAGAAGTGTTGAAGATTCCGCACTAATTTCTGTACCTCAAACTCCACCAGATAATTCTAAAAATCGTTTTATTACGAATTCTGTTTGTCATCATGCTGCAAAAATTGCTAATAATATTAAGGCAAGTGCTATTTCCACTCTTACAAATTCAGGATATACGGCTTATCAAATTTCAGCTTGGCGTCCAAGTGCTCATATTTTAGTATACTCCGATAATAGAAGAATTTTAGCACAGCTTAATTTACTTTGGGGTGTTAAAGCTTTTTATTACAATAATCCAGATGCAAATACAGATCAATGTATTAAAGAAGTTAATCAATTAGCTTTAGAGCGTGGATATGTAAGTGAGCCTGGAGAAACTATAGTTAATCTTGTAGCAACTCCACTAGCAAGTAGAGGTCGAGTAAATACTTTAAAAATTTCGGTTGTTGACTAATACAGTATATTATATCAATTTTTATTTAAAATTACCCTAATAAATCATTCATTTTAGAGCTTGTTTAAACTCACTACTTCCTGTAATCCAAAATTTTAAGAACTTGGA
>WTKB01000307.1 GCA_011524575.1 Aquimarina sp. | reverse complement strand
AATTATATCTCTAGCACCTATTCTTACTTGAAATTACTGTAAGAGCTTGTTTAAACTGAATACGAACTGTAATTCAAAAGTTTAAGGTTTTGGTTTACTTTTAAATGATGTGTATATTGAGATACATAAATCTTTTTAAAGCGATCCAAGTTATTAAAATTTTGGATTACAAGAAGTAGTGCCTTTAAACAAACTCTTATAATTAGGAAGTAAAAAGAAATGATTTATTATGGTCATTTTGAGTAAGAATTGGTACAACAACGAATTACGATATAATTAACAAAACAATTACTTTTAAAACAATCACAGTGTATTATAGCCGTATTTGCAAGACTATTGTTAATATAAGTATTAAAAAATTAAGAAATGTGTAAGTTTTAATTCCCATAAAGTGAATTTAAGTACTATCTTTGCAAAGATCTAATTTTAATACTTATATTATGAAAATTTTCCAAAAGGATCCTTTTGGTCAATATATATTAGTCAAAAAATGGCTAATTCGCCTTCTTGGACTTATAACACACAGACGTTATAGGGGTTTTAATGAACTTGTTATTGAAGGAAGTGAAATTATAAAAACCCTTCCTGAAAGAAATGTACTTTTTGTATCTAATCATCAGACATACTTTGCAGATGTAGTTGCCATGTTCCATGTATTTAATGCTAGTTTAAAAGGCCGTCAAGATTCCATAAAAAATGTGCTTTATCTTTGGCAACCTAAAATGAACATGTATTACATAGCTGCCAAAGAGACTATGAATGCAGGTCCATTTACAAAGATACTTGCTTATGCGGGTGCTATTACCGTAGAGCGCACCTGGAGATCTGGAGGTAAAGACATTAACCGTCAAGTAAAGATGAGTGATATTACAAATATTAATAAATCTTTAAAAGATGGTTGGGTAATTACTTTTCCTCAAGGAACTACAAAACCTTTCAAACCTATTCGTAAAGGAACAGCACATATTATTAAGCAATATAAACCTGTTGTGGTTCCTGTGGTAATTGATGGTTTCCGAAGATCTTTCGATAAAAAAGGACTTCGTATTAAAAAGAAAGGTATTTTACAATCTTTTATTATCAAAGAACCTTTAGAGATAGATTACGAAAATGACTCTATTGATAAAATAGTAGAACAGTTAGAATACGCTATAGAACAACACCCTTCTTTATTAAAAGTCATTCCAGCAGAAGAGCTTGAAGCCGAAGAAGCTTTAAATAAAACACGAGAGTGGAATTATTAAAAACAAAAAAATCAAGAAAAGCAATACTAATTTATTTTTTAGTATTGCTTTTTGGTTGCAGTACTTTATCTGCTCAGCAAGTGGCGAAATTACACTACAATGGTGGTGGTGACTGGTATAGCAACCCTACTTCATTAGTAAACTTAGTGCGTTTTTGTAATGAAAACATCGATACATCTATTTCGGAAGATATTTCAGAAGTAAAACCAAACGCCTCTGCTATTTTTGATTACCCCTACGTGTATGCAACAGGACACGGAAGTATTA
Source organism: Aquimarina sp. (assembly GCA_011524575.1). Classification (GTDB taxonomy): domain Bacteria; phylum Bacteroidota; class Bacteroidia; order Flavobacteriales; family Flavobacteriaceae; genus Aquimarina. The sequence continues at coordinate 3,480 of WTKB01000307.1, read as the reverse complement.
TTTTTGAAGATAAAGAAATCGATAATCTACAAAAATACTTACTAGGCGGTGGTTTTCTTCATATTGATGACAACTACGGAATGAAGCCTTATGCACTAAAAGCTCTTAAACAATTATTTCCTGAAAAAGAACTTATTCCGATAGGTAGCGACCATAAAATATTTCATAGTTATTACAACTTTGAAAAAGGACTCCCAAAAATTCACGAACATGATAACAAACCTCCTGAGGCACTTGGAATCTTTGATGGAGATCGGCTAATAGTACTTCTCACACTTGAATGTGACTTAGGTGATGGATGGGAAGACCAGATTGTTCACAATAACCCAGAAAGTCTTAGAAGAAAAGCCTTGGAAATGGGTGCAAATATTATCCATTATATATTTACAAATTAAGAGCTTAGCTAAACAAGCTCTAAGATTTCCCAAAACCTTACATGCAACTTACTCATAACGACCACCACCCCACTGATAAAAGTATAGCATCATTAGACGCTCTAGTACTTATTGCAGAAAAAATAAGTGCTCCTGCGAATTGTGGAGGGCTATTTCGGTTAGCAGATGCTTTTGGTGTGAACCAATTAATATTAGATGCTCATACCGCTCCTGACATAAAAAGCAATCGACTAAAGCGAACTGCAAGGGCTACCGAGCAATGGATCAATCATGAATACTGTGACAATATCCTTGAAAAAATAAAGGAGCTTAAAAATCAAGGATACTTGATTGCCGCTATAGAAATCACAAGTAAAAGCCAATTAATTTCTAATATAGATTTTTCTAAATTTCCAAAAATAGCCTTAATTTTAGGCAATGAAAATTTTGGAGTTTCTAAAAATGTATTAGAAAACTGTGAAATGCACCTACATATAAAGATGCGTGGAAATAATAGTAGCATGAATGTTACTCATGCTGCAGCATTGGCACTATATGAAGTTACAAGAAACCTTAACTAATACCACTTAAATTTCATGGTTGACTCTTCTAAAGCCATTACAACAGGTATTTTAAATGCTTTGGCTATTATTACTGGAACTGTTTTGTTCTTCTTTTTGATGTATCAGATACGGTCTGTCCTACTCTATATTGTTGTTGCAGCAACCATATCATTAATGGGAAAACCTATAGTATATTTCTTGACTACAACACTTAAAATACGTCGAAACCTTGCTGTAATGCTATGCTTAGTGTTATTTCTTTTTATTATTGCAGGAATTTTTTCATTGTTTTTACCAATTTTACTGGAGCAAACACAAATTTTAAGAACGATAAATATTCAAAATATTGGTACGCAATTTAATACGATTATTCAAGAGTTTGCAAATCATTTCAATATTGAAAATTTCAATGCTTTAGAACTTATTGGGCAAACGGACTTAATTAAATATCTGAATTTTAGCTTTATACCAGACCTCATCAACTCTCTACTAAGTGGTTTTACAGGTTTTATGATTGGTTTGTTTTCCGTAATATTTATTGCGTTTTTCACTTTAAAGGATGCTAATTTATTACGTAATGTTTTTATGCTTTTTGTAAAAAAAGATGATGAAGAAAAAATTATAAATATCTTTTCAAAAACTGGAGAATTACTATCGAGATACTTTCTGGGGCTTATGTTGCAAATAGCTATTTTATTTGTACTATACTCTATCCTTATGCTTGTTTTAGGTATTAAAAATGCTATTGCTCTTGCACTTATCGCAGCTGTTTTTAACCTCATCCCCTACTTGGGCCCACTTATTGGATGTTTTTTTATGTTATCTCTGACTATTACAGGTCATATTGATATGGACTTTTCTACTGTGATATTACCTAAAGTAACTTATGTTGTTATAGGTTATATTGTTGTTCAAATTATAGATAATTTTGTAAATCAACCTTTTATATTTAGTAGTAGCGTTCGCTCGCACCCCTTAGAAATATTTTTAGCCATTTTGATTTTTGGGATACTTTTTGGTGTTCTAGGACTTATTGCCGCAGTACCTTTCTACACGACTATAAAGGTCATCCTCAAAGAACTGCTTTCAGAATACAAAGTAGTACGTTCATTAACTAAAAAAATGTAACCCAAATTGGAAATACCATCTGATTTAGCTGAAAGACTACGTAGTAATAAAGAAGTGAATACTTATTTGCAAAAACACCTTACCACGAAAACTTCAGTATTTGCACTAAAAAAATCACCCTTTAAAAATATTAGTCCAAAGGAACTTACAGAACAACTTTTTGGAATGCAAACCTGTAGAAAAAAAATTCCTGTTTTTTTTTCTAACCCGAACATCATATACCCTCCTAAACTTAATTTAGAACAGTGTTCCTCGCAGTGGTGTGCGGATTACAAAGCATCTTTAGTATCTGGAGAAATACTTATAGATGTTACAGGAGGTATTGGCGTAGATAGTTACTTTTTTTCCAAACGTATGAAGCAGGTTTACCACATAGAACTGCACGAAAATACTCAAAAATTAGCCCGTCATAATTTTAAAACCCTACAAGCTTCAAATATTACATCCTATTGCGGTGATGGTATTGATTTCGCCCAAAATACACCAGAAAAAGACTGGATTTATATAGACCCTTCCCGTAGAGATCCAAAACTTAAAAAAGTATTTTTTTTAGAAGATTGTTTACCTAATGTACCTGATGTTTTAGAACATAAACAATTAGGAGCATTCAAACACCTACTTATAAAAACCTCTCCACTTCTTGATATTTCTCAAGGGTTAAAAAGTTTACTTCATGTTTTGGAAGTTCATGTTGTTGCTGTTAAAAATGAAGTAAAAGAATTGCTATGGGTAGTAACACCTACAAAAATTGATAAACATGATATACGATTTTATGCTGTAAATCTTATCCCAAAATTTAACGCTTCATTAACTTCTAAAAAGACCGATGATAGTAATCATCAAGTTACCACACAAAAAATAAGCTTTACTCGCTCGGAGCAACACAACTCAAAAAGTACTTTTACTACTGAAGTTTTTGAATACCTCTACGAGCCAAGTGCATCGCTACTAAAACTTGGTGCTTTTGATTGGATTGGTTTTCACTATAAGTTATCAAAACTCCATCCACACGCTCACCTTTATACTTCTTGTGAATTACTTCCCGATTTTATGGGTAAAACTTTTAAAGTCATTTGGCAGAAACCTTTTGAAAAGAAAGTCCTTAAAAAAATCACAAAACAAAAAGCCAGTGTAGTTACTCGTAACTTTAAAATGACCCCTAGCGAACTTAGAAAAAAATATAAACTCACAGAAAGTGATCGTTACTTTTTATTTTTTACCACACAAAAAGAAGGAAAATTAGTTGTTATTTATTGTGAAAAAATACCCAAACCCTAATTTTTAAAACTTACACAGATTTTGGGATAGTGTCAATTTAGAGTACATATTGGGAGAGGCTCAAAATAATGAAAATGGCAATGACTCGAATGCAGATCAAGATGCAATAAGAAATGGACATAATAATGCATCTAGTC
>WTKB01000128.1 GCA_011524575.1 Aquimarina sp. | reverse complement strand
TTAAATAACCTTAGCTTCTTTATGTAGTAACTCAATAAGTTCGTCGATATTACCCGCATCCACAAGCTTCACCGCTCCTTTAGCTACTGGCTTAGAAAAGCGTACTGAAGCTGTTTGCTCTTCAATATTTGTAGGTTCCACAACTGTAAGTGGCTTTTTACGTGCCATCATAATTCCTCTCATATTTGGAATCTTTAGATCGCTTTCTTCAACCAAACCTTTTTGACCTCCAATAACAAGTGGTAATGTCACTTCAATGGTTTGTTTTCCGCCATCCATTTCACGTTCTGCAGTAGCTACATTTTCTGCAACTTCTAAACCTACACAGGTGTTTACAAAATTTATATCTAATAGGGCCGCTACCATACCAGCAACCATACCTCCATTATAATCTATGGATTCTCTACCTGCAATAATAAGATCGTAATTTTCTTTTTTAGCAACTTCAGCAATGTGTTGAGCAACAGAATAACTATCTGTTGGCTTTGCATTGACTCTTATAGCCTTATCAGCTCCTATAGCCAAACACTTTCGCATTGTAGGCTCTACACTAGCATCTCCTACAGTAATAACATCTACAGATGCTCCTTGTTTTTCTTTAAACCAAACAGCTCTTGTAAGGCCAAATTCGTCATTAGGATTAATTATGAAAGTAACGCCGTTGGTATCAAAGGCAGTATCATTATCTGTAAAATTAATTTTTGAAGTAGTATCTGGCACATGGCTTACACAAACTAATATTTTCATAAATAAGTGTTTAAAATGAATTGTTTTAAAGTAAATTTTAAATTCTTTCTTTAAATATGAAAGAATTTACCTCACGAATTTCAAAAAAATATCAATAAAAAAATGTGAATCTCACATTTTTAGAGTGATAAAATTTTGCACTTCTGATCTATAGTTTCTATTACCTTATAAAACCATAAAAAATAATTTGCTACGGCAATTACAACTATAGAGTAGATCTACGAACAAAAATAATAAAAAGGACCGAAAAAACTATGCTTGAATAATAAATTTATCCAAAGTCTTCATTTAGTACCGCTCAGAAATTAGTACTTTTGTTTTCGATTTTAATTTACACCCAATTATGTATTAAAATTACTGTAAAATAAATTCTAGTATATTTTCTTTACACTTATTAAAAAAAAGAATAATTTATTAGGGTAGTTTTAATGTATAATAAGTGTTGCAACCATATATCGTGGTTAAAAAAAATAACAGGATATCAGTTCTACTTAAATTATTATATGAAAACAATACAATTCAGAGAGGCTATATGTGAGGCAATGTCCGAGGAAATGCGTAGAGATGAGAGCATTTATCTCATGGGTGAAGAAGTTGCTGAATATAATGGAGCATATAAAGCTAGTAAAGGAATGCTTGACGAATTTGGTCCAGAGCGTGTTATAGACACCCCTATTGCCGAACTTGGTTTTGCAGGTATAGCTATTGGTAGTGCCATGAATGGCAACAGACCTATAGTAGAGTATATGACCTTTAACTTTTCTTTGGTAGGTATTGACCAAATTATAAACAATGCGGCAAAAATCCGTCAGATGTCTGGAGGACAATTCCCATGTCCAATAGTGTTTAGAGGACCTACAGCTTCTGCAGGACAACTAGGAGCTACACACTCACAAGCTTTTGAAAACTGGTTTGCAAACACTCCAGGTTTAAAGGTAATTGTACCTTCAAACCCTTATGATGCAAAAGGACTTTTAAAAGCAGCAATCCGTGATAACGATCCTGTAATTTTTATGGAGAGTGAACAAATGTACGGTGACAAAGGTGAAGTACCAGAAGGAGAATATGTACTACCTATAGGTGTAGCCGATCTTAAAAGAGAAGGAACCGATGTAACTATTGTTTCTTTTGGAAAAATTATCAAAGAAGCTTACAAAGCAGCAGATATTTTAGCTAAAGAGAATATTTCTTGTGAAATTATCGACTTACGTACCGTACGCCCATTAGACTTAGAAGCTATTTACAAGTCTGTAGAAAAAACCAATCGATTAATTATTTTAGAAGAAGCTTGGCCACTGGCAAATATCGCTTCTGAAATTACGTATCAAGTACAAAACAACCGTTTTGATTTCTTAGATGCACCAATCATTAAAATCAATACCGCAGATACACCAGCACCTTACTCTCCTACATTACTAGAAGAGTGGTTACCTAACTGTGATGATGTGATTAAAGCAGTGAAGAAAGTAATGTATAAAGCTTAAATTGTTTTATTACTTTATATAATATAACAATGGGGTTTGAATCTAATTTTGGATTTGAACCCCGTTTTTTTTGGTTCAAAATATAGTACACCCCTAAGAGCTTGTTTAAACAAGCTCTAAACTGACACCCCCATGACATTACAACAAATCAAAGGATTTTCCAAACTTAGTAAAACTGAAAAAATAAACTGGCTTGCTACGGAGTATTTCCAAAATCCAGAGGCTGGTAAAGAAATATTGACACAATACCAGAATGCAGACGAAAAACTTCAAAAACTTCATGATGAATTCTCGGAAAACAGCCTAAGTAATTTTTACTTGCCATTTGGTATAGCTCCAAACTTTAATATTAACGGCAAGACCTACGCCATACCTATGGTCATTGAAGAAAGTTCTGTTGTGGCAGCTGCTTGTAAAGCCGCTAAATTTTGGGGAGATCGAGGGGGATTTAAAACTGAAGTAATCGGCACAGAAAAAATTGGACAGGTACACCTCAGCTTTAATGGAAGTTTTACAGAACTAGAAGATTTTTTTAAAGTAGTAGCACCCAAACTTCATGAAGCTATTGCGGAGCTACAACAAAAAATGCGTAAACGTGGTGGAGGGCTTACAGGATTAGAACTTCGAGACAAAACCCAATCTTTAGACGGTTACTTTCAAGTACACGCTCGTTTCCAAACCGCTGATGCTATGGGAGCAAATTTCATCAACTCATGTTTAGAAGCCTTTGCGGAAGTATTACTTTTTGAAGCCTCCCAATACACTCATTTCAAAACCCCTAATCCTAAATTGGAGGTTATAATGAGTATTCTTTCTAATTACGTACCAAATTGTGTAGTACGTGCTAGCGTATGTTGTAAGATTTCGGATTTAAAAGCTACGCCAAATTTAACGAAGTTAGCATACGCTCAAAAATTTGTTCAAGCAGTACAAATCGCAAAAATAGAACCTTACAGAGCGGTTACTCACAACAAAGGAATTATGAATGGCATTGATGCTGTAGTACTTGCGACAGGTAATGATTTTAGAGCCATTGAAGCTTGCGTACATGCTTATGCTGCTAAAGATGGTACGTATAGCAGCCTTACACACGCTACTATTCATAACAATGAAGAACTCGAATTTTGGATTGAAATTCCGCTTGCACTAGGCACAGTTGGTGGGCTTACCAGTTTACACCCAATGGTAAAATTAGCACTGGAGATTCTAGGTAACCCCTCGGCTTCCGAACTTATGGAAATTATTGCCGTAGCAGGATTGGCACAAAATTTTGGAGCGGTAGACTCTCTCATTACGACAGGTATCCAAAAAGGCCACATGAAAATGCACCTTTTAAATATCCTCAATCAGTTTGAAGCTTCTAAAAAAGAAAAAGAAACTTTAATAGCGTATTTTAAAAATCATAATGTAAGCCATAGTGCCGTAGTAAATGAACTCAACAAATTACGCTCCTAAGAACCTGTTTAAGAGCTTGTTTAAACGGAATACAAGTTCTAATATCAATTAGTATTTCTTTTTTTATGAAACAAGAATTTTATAGCCACGGAAAACTCTTGCTTACAGGAGAATATGTTGTTTTAGATGGTGCAAAAGCCTTAGCTTTACCCTGCAAACAAGGACAAAAACTACATGTTGAGGTCATAAAACACCTCGCCCCAACCGACAGAGCAACACTTGCATGGAAAAGTTATGACCAAAAGAACCATTTATGGTACGAAACTACTTTTCTACTGCCGTTACATCAAGCTAGTAATACAGAAAATCAAAAAAACATTCAGGATAAAACACTTTTAGAAATTTTACTTGCGGCACAAGCCTTAAACCCTGATTTTTTACAAGAAGGTATTTCTTTAAAAAGTTATATAGTAACTACATTTTTAGAGTTTGATCGTTCGTGGGGGCTAGGGAGTTCTTCTACTATTATTTACAATATTGCAAAGTGGGCAAAAGTAAATCCCTTTTTACTTTTAGAACATAGTTTTGGCGGAAGTGGGTACGATATTGCAGCTGCAGGGGCTACAGGGGCGATTACCTACCAGCGTAACTTGAAAAATATAGGGCTACCTAATATTACTGATCATTCTGAATTCTGTCCAAAATTTAAAGATGCTCTTTTTTTTGTACACCTTAATATAAAAAAAAATAGCAAAGAAGCGATTACCTCCTATCGCTCATTAGATAAAACAGACTTAGACAAAATAATACTAAAAATCAACCAAATCACTAATCATCTATTGACTTGCCCTTCGTTAACAGAATTTGAAAAATTACTCCATACCCATGAGGATTTACTAAGTAACTTACTTCAAGTGCCTACAATAAAACAACAACTTTTTCCAGACTTTAATCATGGAATTATTAAGAGTCTTGGCGGTTGGGGAGGCGATTTTATCTTAGCCACAGGTAAAGAAAAAGCAAAAAATTATTTTAGAAATAAAGGTTATACCACTATTCTAAATTACGAACAAGTTATACTTGGTAATCCTTAAGAGCATGATTAAAGGGAATACAAACTGTAATTCAGTTTAAACAAGCTCTTACGCCGAAGTGAACTCCTAAATCTGAAACCTACCAATATGGAAAGTGATCGGATGCTTATATGAGTGGAAACAAGCTGCGAAACTGACAAATATCAATAGACCTGTGACTCCTCATATTCTTAGGCATTCCTTTGCTACGCATTTATTGGAAAATAAAATAGATTTAAGATACATTCCAAGCATAGTTCTAGTAAAACGACGGAAATTTACACATTCGTCGCCAAAAATAGTTTTC
>WTKB01000244.1 GCA_011524575.1 Aquimarina sp. | reverse complement strand
GTAAATCTTTTTAAAGTGATCCAAGTTCTTAAAATTTTGGATTACAGTTTGTATTTAGTTTAAACAAGCTCTGAATAGTTTAATTTTTTCTATAAAAATAAATCATAGGATGTTTTAATTATTCCTAGAATAGATACCACTAAAAGAACAGGTAATGCAAAACTTTTGAGAGATTTTGGTGGCTTTTTAAGAAATAATTTTTGCCCATAACGTACCGCTATTAAAGTAGGTAAAAGTACAATTCCAATTGTTTTTATTATTGAGATTTCTATATTTCCACGTGCAACAAGTGATCCTAAAGCTATAAATTCACTAATGACGAAATACAGAATCATAGTAGATCGTTGTATGGATGTAGATAACTTACTTGTTAGCATATAGTACACAATAATAGGGCCTCCAACAGATGCACTTGAGGTACAAATTCCTGAGGTGATCCCACAACCAATAATGGCACTATTTTTCTCTGATTTTATAAATCTATATTCTTTAAATAAAAGAATACATAATAGTAGTAGTAGTACACAAATTAAAAATTTTAAAACTACTGCAGGAATAAATAGTAAACACAAATGACCGATAGGAATACCTATAATTGATCCTAATAATAGTTTTTTAAGCACACTATATTCTGCATCTTTTATTGCAGATTTCCAAATTCCGATACTACATATAAGGTCTAGAGCCAGCATAATAATTACACTATCTTGGGGCTTAAAAACCATATTCATACCTACAACAGCTATTGCTGTAAAGCCAAAGCCACTATACCCTCTAACAATACCAGCAAATACTAATATAGGAATTACAAACAATAAATGATCCATTTATTTTTTTGAGTTTTGTTTTATAAAATTAGTCATAAAATTTGCTAAAATTTGAGCCTCTTCTTCAGTAACCCCATTATATAAACTTGCTCTAAGGTATTCTCTTGTCCCAAATGGAGTTAATGTGGCAAAACCTACAAAACCTTTTTCCCAACTTTCAATAAGGAATTTATTAGTCATTTGTTCATCTCCGCCCATTACATTAAATGGAACATTCATTCTACTACGTAAGTTTTTATCCTTAATAGGGGTTGCGTAAAATCCATTTGAAGCCTCAATAACATCATATATAGCTCTTGCTTTATTAATAGAACGTTTTTCACATGCGTCAATTCCTCCATTTCTCAAAAGCCATTTCATGGTCATACCAATAACTTCGATATTAAAAGTTGCAGGTGTATTTAGCGGTTTTTCTGGTCTACCATCTCCTTTGTAACTCATTACTACAGGACATAACTTAGAAGGTTCTTTTCCTCTAAATAAATCTTTACGTACTATAGTCATGGTTACTCCAGGATGGCCAATATTTTTAGAAGCACATGCAAAATATACACCAATATTTGCACCTTCCCAGTCTATGGGTTTTGTACAAGCATCAGAACTGGCATCAACTATAAGAGGGATATGTTTTCGATTTTCAGGCAGCTTTGGTAATCGGTGTAATTCTATACCATTTACAGTTTCATTCGAACATAAGTAAACGTATTTACTTTCAGGGTGAATATCTTCTTCTTTTAGTTTAGGAAAAACAGTGAACTTACCATTTTCGTCTTTTGCTTCAATGGTATGTACATCACAATATTTCATAGCTTCATCTCTACCTTTTTGTGACCAAGTTCCATTTACTATATAAGTTGCAATATCGGATGGATTCACACATAGGTTTAAAGGAACTGCAGCAAACTGAGCGTGTCCACCACCATGGGTAAATAATACTTCATAAGTATCAGGGACATTAAGCACTTCTCTTATAGAGGTAATTGTATCTTCAAGAATTTCTTCAAATTGAGGAGATCGGTGAGATATTGCAAGTGAAGTGAAACCCAGTTTATGAAAGCTTTCCGCAATTTCCTTTTCAACTTCTTTTGGTAAACTTGTAGGTCCAGGACTGAAATTAATTCTTTTTTCTACAGGTGCAGTAGAATTTAAACAACCTGTGAGAGCGGGGTGAATTTTGCTGTTTTGAGCCATTTTTATTGAATTAGAAATTAGATTATAAGAACTTGGATCACTTAAAAGTGACTTACATATCCTTGATATGCACATCATTTAAAAGTAACCCACTAACGGTAAACTTTTGAATTACAGTTTGTATTTAGAGCTTGTTTAAAGGCACTACTTTCTGTAATTCAGTTTAAACAAGCTCTAAAATTATTTTATAATTTAATAAATAAAGCACAATATTCGTAATATCACTGTTGGTGATATAATGATTTCGTTAATATTAATTTAAATAATTATTTTCTGTATAAATTATAGGTGTGTATTTTAAATACTACCAATTTATTTTAGAGCAATTTCGAAGATTAATGGAGGTATAAATACCCCTAAATGAACAGATAATAGGAAAATTTAAAGAGATTTAGAGCATGTTTAAACTAAATACAAACTGTGATTCAAAAGTTTACCGTTAGTGGGTTACTTTTAAATGATGTGCATATCGAGATATGTAAGTCTTTTTAAAGTGATCTTAGTTCTTAAAATTTTGGATTACAGGAAGTAGTGCCTTTAAACAAGCTCTTAGTACCTTTTCAAACAAACAAATAAGTTCTAAATACCATTTTCATAGCTTTCAAAACTCCCATCTTCAAAAAATAAAAGAATCCTCTTAAGCTTTTTAGAAGGCTTTACCATCTTTTCTATAATATCTAAATCTTCTGTGGTTGAGGTAGAAGTAGAAGAAGGGACTATTGATTCATTGCAAGCCGTAGAAGTATCCTCAGATTTAGAAGAAATAATATTTTCATCAGGAGCTACATTTTTGTTTGGAACAGGAGCTGAGTTTACAGGATTTTCATTGTTTAGTACAGGAAAACTTCCTTTCCCTTGAACGAGCCATTCAAAAGTTACTTCCTCAAAGGCGTTAAGAATATTTAAAATTACTTCTAAACTAGGTTTATTTCTTCCTGATAAAATATGCGAAATAGTTGATCTACCTACATCTATACGATTAGCAAGAGCTGAAGCATGAATACTGTAATAATCCATTAAAATATCAAGCCTTTGAATAAATTCCGAATTGTTTATATGTGTATACATAGAATTATATAAGTTACAAATGTAAATATACGATAAATTCACTTATGTGTAAAAAATGCGAATTATTTTATACACATAAGTAAACACATTACACACTTTAATGTTTCATTTAAAAAGCAATTAAAGGGTTTAAAACATTAATTAACAGTGATCATTCAGTTCCTATGAACTCTAACAACTAATATATAGACTTTCATAAAAAACAACAATATTCACAAATGGATACAAGTCTCAAAACCAAATAATACAAACCAACTGTTTACAATTGTTTACATCTGTGTAAGTCTTTTAATTTATATATTTGTGATTAGCTAATAAATAAGCTTTAAAAATACATTACTATGAATTACAGTTCCCTATTTGATAACTATCAAGAATTCAAAGAAGCATCTCTATTTGGTCGGTATATCACACAAACAGATATTGCTCCACTATTAGAGAAACATAATGATTTTTGTACTATCCGTCAGATTGGAGTTTCAGAAAATAAAGAACCTATCCACGTAATAACTTTGGGTACAGGTCCATTAAAAGTTTTAGGTTGGTCACAAATGCATGGTAATGAAAGTACAACAACACGTGCTTTGTTTGATTTTTTGAACTGGATACAATTAGATAAAAACGCTTCAATAGCTAAAATAATTCTAAAAAATTGCACGTTACATTTCATTCCTATGCTTAATCCTGATGGTTCACGTTTGTATACACGTGCAAATTTTAATAACATAGATTTAAACAGAGACGCACAAAATAAGTCTCAGAAAGAAATGCAGGTTTTCTTTGATTTAGTTGAGGAAATCAAGCCTGACTTAGTTTTGAATCTACACGGTCAGCGTACCATTTTTAGTGTAGAGCAAACAGACAAAAAAGCCACTGTTTCTTTCTTGTCTGCAGCTGGTGATTCGGAGCGTTCGCTAACAGATTCTCGTAGAAAAGCAATGAAATTAATTGCTAATATGAATACTACATTGCAAGAATTTATTCCAGATGGAGTAGGGCGTTATGACGACCAATTTAACATCAATTGCACTGGGGATACTTTTGAATACAATAAAATACCAGGAATTTTATTTGAAGCAGGGCATTATACCCATGATTATGATAGAGAAATTACTCGAAAATTAATTTTTATTGCACTACTTAAATGTATAGAAACAGTAAGTAATCAAGGACTCGTTATGGATGGGTTTGAAGATTATTTTAAAATTCCTGAAAACGGAAAACAATTCAAAGATATTATCATTCGTAATTTTGAAATAAATGGGCAAAAACAAGATATTGCTATTCATTACAAAGAAGAATTACGAGATGGTAAATTGGCATTTGTACCTCTAATAGATACTATTTCTAAAAGTATTCCTGAAATTGGACATATGGAATGGGATGCCCTTAAAGATCAAATTGTGATTTCAACACACAACAATGTAATGAATATAGGAGAAGAAGTAAAATACTTAAGTATTAATACTAATAAATTCTCAATTTTTCCATTAAAAAACCCTGTAAATAATTAAATGTTCAACAAAAATCTAGTATTTTTGAAGTTGTTATTTGTAAAATTAAAAATACGTATTTATGCCTAAATTTAAGTTAGATGATGTAGATCATCAAATTTTAGACATGTTAATTGAAAATACTCGAACTCCATTTACAGACATTGCCAAAAAGCTTTTGATTTCTGCAGGAACTGTTCATGTTCGTGTTAAGAAAATGGAAGAAGCAGGTATTATTAAAGGATCGTCATTAACTTTAAATTATAAAAAGTTAGGCTATTCTTTTATAGCCTACGTAGGTATTTATCTAGAGAAAACTTCTCAAACAGCGTCGGTACTTAAACGTATCAATGATATTCCTTATGTTACTGTAGCACACATTACTACAGGTAAATTCAATATCTACTGTAAAATTAGAGCTAAAAATACAGGACACGCCAAGGATATTATTTTTATGTTAGATGATATTCCAGG
>WTKB01000340.1 GCA_011524575.1 Aquimarina sp. | reverse complement strand
ATATAGGAATCGTTATATTTGAATTTCAAACATTTTATAATCAGATGAAACTTTTAGAAGGAAAAACCGCCATTATTACAGGTGCAAGCCGTGGAATCGGAAAAAGTATTGCAAGTGTTTTTGCTAAACATGGAGCCAATGTTGCTTTTACCTACAGCTCATCCAGTGCTGCTGCTCTTGAGCTAGAAAAAGAATTAGCACCATACAACACCAAAGTAAAAGCTTACCAAAGTAATGCTGCAGATTACCAGCAAGCAGAGGCTCTTGTAAAACAAATACAAGAAGATTTTGGGACACAAATTGATGTTTTAATCAATAATGCAGGAATCACTAAAGATAATTTACTAATGCGAATTAGTGAAGAAGATTTTGATAGTGTCATCAATGTAAACTTAAAGTCGGTATTCAATATGACAAAAGCTTTACAACGTACACTTTTAAAGCAACGAAGTGGATCTATTATCAATATGAGTTCTGTAGTTGGTGTTAAAGGAAATGCAGGACAAGCCAATTATGCGGCATCAAAAGCAGGAATTATTGGGTTCTCTAAATCTGTAGCACTAGAGCTTGGTTCTCGTAATATTCGTTGTAATGTGGTTGCTCCTGGTTTTATTGAAACGGAAATGACTGCAAAACTCGACGACAAGGTTGTGGCAGGTTGGAGAGCTGGAATTCCATTAAAAAGAGGTGGAAATCCAGAAGATGTAGCCAATACCTGTTTATTTTTAGCAAGTGATTTAAGTGCTTATATTACTGGGCAAGTACTCCAAGTAGATGGAGGGATGCTAACCTAAAAATACCTCGTACCAAATTTAAGAGTTCTTTATTTTCTTAGAGCTTGTTTAAAGGCACTACTTCCTGTATTCCCTTTAAACAAGCTCTTACAGAAATTAAAGAACTTTTACCAATTAGTCTTTGAAATCTGGATGAAAAATCCTCTAATTCGTACTTACGTGCATGAGCGTATTTAACCAACCTTCTTTAATAGTCATAACAATAATTAGTGGTGTAATCGCATTACTAATTGCTATTTTTCAGTACTATTACAACACCTCAAAAAAAAGAAAAGCAGGAAAAGTACGTGTTTTACTGGCTTTCTTACGATTTTTAAGTGTTTTTACACTTTTAATACTTCTTTTCGATCCTAAAATAACGATCAATACCATAGAAAAAGAAAAACCCGAACTAGTATTATTACAAGACCAATCGGAGTCCATGGCTTTTTTAAAAGTAGAAGGCGTTGCAAACAAATTCACTGAGAAAATCACAACTGATCCTGATCTTCAACGTACTTTTTCTATTTATAATTACGATTTTGCAAATGATCTTATATGGAAAGATTCGGTAAACGATTCGATCAAAAAAAATAAGATTGGCATTACCAACAAACAAAGCACTTATATTTATAATGCATTAAAAAGTACAGAAACCGCTCATAAAAAAAATAACACTACCAAACTTATACTATCTGATGGAAACCAAAATATAGGTATTGATTATGCATATTACAAAACTCCTAAAAGCCAAAAACTATACAGTGTAGTTTTTGGAGATACCACCAAAATTGCAGATTTAAAAGTTAATAGCGTTAATGTAAATAAATACGTTAATTATAACAATACTTTCCCTGTAGAGTTTTTAGTGAATTACACGGGAAATACTTCACTAGATGCTAAAGTCTCTATTTATCATAAAGGTAAAGCTATCTATAAAAAAGAATTGCATTTTAAATCACCCAATGATGCACAATTTATAAATACAACAATAAAAGCTAAAGAGCTAGGTATTCAAAACTATAAAATAGTGGTTACCACTTCTGGACTATCAGAAAAAAACACTCAAAACAACACCCAATATTTTAGTGTAGAAACCATCGATAAAAAAACACGTATTGCAATAATAGCAAGTACGATTCACCCTGATATATCTTGTATAAAAAGAAGTTTAGAATCCGAAAAAAATCGTAAAGTACAGGTATTAAAACCAGCACAAGTAACTACCTTAAAAAATATTGATTTCGTTATTTGTTACCAGCCTGATTCTGAATTTAGTGCCATTTATAAAAAAGTACAGAAAAGTCAGATTCCTATTTTTACTTTTACAGGAGAACGCACCGATTGGACCTTTTTAAATGAAGTGCAAAAAGCGGTTTACAAAGATCCCTTTAGTAGCCAGATACCTACCGAAATTTTAGGCTATTGGAACCCAAATTTTGAACTGTTTTATACAGATGATTTCTCGATGCAAGACTACCCTCCTATTACAACTCAATGGGGAAAAACACAACTACAACCAGATTTGCAACCTTTACTTTACCAAAGTGTTAAAGGAATCCCTTCACAAAAACCTCTTTTGGCTTTAGATCTTAATACTACTCTAGGCAAAGCAAATTCAGGATACTTTTTTGGAGAAGGTATTTGGAAATGGCGTATAGCATGTTTTAAAAGAGATGGTAATTTTGATGCTTTTGATGGTATTTGGGGAAAAATCACACAATTAATCACCCAAAAGAAAAAGAAAAATCATCTTGAAGTTCAGCATGAAAAAAAATATTACCAAAACGAGACGCTTCAACTAAAAGCAACTTTTTATAATGCGGCTTTTGAAATCGATAAAAATGCCCAACTAAAAGCACAACTCATTCACTTAAAAACGAAATCTAGAAACCAATATCCATTATCTTTTACAGGTAAATCATACCAAGCAGAAATCGGTAATTTACAAAAAGGTGAGTACCGACTTATCGTCAAAGAACAAAGAAAAGGAGATCAATACACCAGTGGTTTTGTAGTACGAGAAAATTCTTTAGAAGGACAATTACAAAGCCCTGATATGGCTAGAATGTCAAAAATAGCACTCAGAAATTCTGGAAAACTGTTTTTTTCAGATCAATTTGATGCCCTAAAAAAAGAACTCCTCCGTCAAGAGAATTCAAAGCCTGTCTTAAAAACAATTACAAAGCAGAAAACATTACTTGAATTCCCTTATTTGCTTATTGCAATTCTTATACTTCTTGCTATAGAATGGTTTGTGAGAAAGTACAACGGACTTACTTGATCGCTACTTATTAAATTATTATTAAAACAATACCCATGGAAAGATTACCAAAATTAGGACTGCCATTAATTATTGTCGCATTCCTTGCCATTACCTTAATTTCAAAAACTGCTGTAACCATAGAAGGTGGTGAAGCAGGAGTACTTTTTAAACGCTTTGATGGCGGAATTGTAACCGATAAAACTTATGGAGAAGGATTTCATATACTTGCTCCATGGAACGAAATGATAATATATAAAGTACGTCAGCAATCCCTATCAGATCGAATGCAAGTACTTTCTGTGAACGGGCTAGAAGTTAATGTCGATGGTACCGTTTGGTTCCAACCACAATATGAAAACTTAGGGAAATTACACAAAGAAAAAGGAAAGGATTATGTAAGGAGTATTCTTGCTCCATCCATCAGTGCAGCAGCACGTAGTGTTGTAGGACGCTATACGCCAGAACAACTATATTCTAGTAAAAGGGATATTATTCAACAAGAAATCCTAGAAGAAGTTCGTAATGAACTTAAAGACCAATATATTAACGTAAATAGAGCACTGGTAAGAGATGTTACCTTACCTACCACTATTAAAAATGCTATTGAACGAAAACTTAAACAAGAACAAGAATCATTAGAATACGAGTTTAGATTATCTAAAGCAAAACAAGAAGCAGAAAGACAACGTATTGATGCCGAAGGGAAAGCCGCAGCTAACCGTATCTTAAGTGCCTCTTTAACAGATAAAATCTTGCAAGAAAAAGGAATTCAGGCCACTGTGGATTTAGCTAAATCTAATAATTCGAAAGTTGTTGTGGTAGGATCGGGTAAAGACGGATTACCGATTATATTAGGAAAGTAATCCTCCGGATTACTTTTATGTGAGTACTTAAAATAAGATTAGGCACTATACCGCCAAGTGTGTAAGTTTTAAAAATCAGGTTTAGGAACTATTCTAAATCTGATTTTTTTTTTGAAAGAATAATAATTGTGGTAGCTTGTTGAACTGGAAATAACTCGACAGAGTTATTCCATTTCAACAATGCCACGCCCAATATTACCTTGGGTACACACCACTATTAGTAATGCGAAAAGGCTGCTTTTAGATGTGCATCACAGAATTGACAATGATTTTCTTCAAAATTACCTCAATGAGTTCTGCTATAAATTTAATAGGCGGTATTTCGGTGACAGAACAATGGATAGGCTACTGATTGCTAGTGTAAATCATCAGTGGGATGAACTTTAGGTGTGATGACGGATAAGCATCTATTTTTTTGTTCAACAAATTTAATGCTTAGGATTCACTCTTTTTTCATTTTGTCCAGTAGTATGATTATTATCAAATATCTTTCTCTATTTCATTTATAATTAAAATATTGAAAATTTCTTTATCTGAAAAAAATGTAAATACATCAGTACTAGCTTTAATAGTTTTATTTTCGGTTAAACACTCTAATACATTTGTATAACTACTTAAATTAAAATTATTTTTGTTATTTGTAATGCTATGAGCTGTATGTATTTTTTTAAAATTTAATTTATGTATTTCATCTAGGTGTTTAACAGACTCAATTAAATCAGGGTTTATTTGTGATTTGCCACAAAATTTGTAAACGGCTTTTAGTTCTTTTTTTGAATAATGAATAGAATCTATCTTTTTCGAATGAATAAAATTCATATTACTCGTAACCAACATAGATGTTTCGTCACTAAAAAGTATTTTGTTATTTTCTTTTTCAGCAACCTTTGCCTCTATCTTAGTAGGCTTTACCACGAGTTTTTTTTGGTTTCTTTTTTACATGATACTAAGAGAAAACCAACAATGACAATTAAAATTACCTTTCTCATTTTGTTTCTCTTGTTTGTGAAACAGTATATTTTTTATCAAGTGTATTTTGAATATAAGAATTTGTTAAATCATTTTTTGAGTCGAAATTATCCCAGCCTCATCTACTAAATCTTAGAGCTTGTTTAAACTCACTACTTCCTGTAATCCAAAATTTTAAGAACTTG
>WTKB01000268.1 GCA_011524575.1 Aquimarina sp. | reverse complement strand
GGAGAACTACGAAATGAAAATGGATTTTTACTTTTTTTATTTTGATTGTTGTTGGAATTCTGAACCATAAAATTACTTTTAAATAATTATACCTAATACATCTTATAAAACAATTTTAATAGCTTAAGGAGAAAGCGTGAAAGTTTTTAAAATAGCTTCTAATTCTAATATATAATCTCGTTTTTTTACAGAAGGAGCAAAAACAAATCCTTCTAAAACAACCAAACGTTTAGAAGCTGTATCCTTTACAATATAATTTATAAAAGGTCCTGCCATATATTTATTTTTAACCTCCCATGTTCCTTTTGTTTCAATAGAAGAAAAGCCTTTTAAAGTAACAGGCTTAATATAAGGACTAAAAGCCTCTTCTGTAATAAAACGCCCACCTTTATCAACAGGAATATGATGCCCTGATATAGAATCTCTGAGACGTATAATGTTTTGAGGCATACTCTTTGAATTTACAAAAAAATCTTGAGGTACAGCATATACTAAGATATTCATTCCACCATGAGGAATATTCTTTCTAAACCAATAAAAGTCTGACGTTTTTTTTGCTAGTCGATAAGATCTAGGTATTTTTATAGTTAATTGTAAATCCTCTTTAATAGATTCCAAGGGTAAAATACGCTTTATACGTTGCTGTTTCGCATAGAGTTCCATTTGTTTAAAAAAGGTAACTATTTGCTCCTTATTTTGCTGAAAACAAGAAATGATCTCCTCTGGAGTTTGTCCTGAAATAACAATACCTATTTGCGGACGAGCATACTCATTCTTTAAAACTTTAAAACCCTTAGGAGCACCCTCCACTACTTTTAAAAAACACCTTGATTTACGCACAAAACCTGTAAAAGCATTCTGGTTCATTTGACGTATTGTAAAAAGAGGTTCTGGTTGTGGAAGCCCTTTTACGGGTGCTGCTAAAACCTCTCTAAATGCCTCACCTATTTTATGCTGCCAAGAAAAGTTATCCATAACTACTGTTAAACTCAAAGACCTTCCTGCTGATTTTGCATAGGCGCCATTATCTAATTCTTCAATAATAGAATTAGTTTTTAAAGAGGAATCAGTAATGTCTTTGCATGAAATAAAAACGAGTAGCGAAAAACAACCCAACACAAAAAAACTTTGACTTTTAAAATATTCAATCCTAGAAAACATCTTCATCTATTTTACACGTAATATCATATCTGGTTTTAATGCTGATCCAGAAAGATTGTTCCATTGCTTCAACTCATCGACAGTAACTGAAAACTTTCTAGAAATACTCCACAAAGAATCTCCTGACTCTACACGGTAACTACTTCCCAAAACTCCTCGTTTTAAAAAATTTGCAAACCCAGAACTGCTCTGTTTTTTATTTTTTTGAGAAGTACTCTTTGAAAGGTTTTTTATATTTTTCGGATAAATAATCAAGGTTTTTCCCTCACGAATACTTGAATTACCAAGTCCGTTCCATCGTTTTATCTGAGAAACACTTACTCCAAATTTACTAGCTATTTTACCAAGATAATCGCCTTGTCGTACTCTATACCTAACTTTTTGATCTAAATTATAAAATTTTGGTAAAGGCTTTTCAGTAGTAGCCAAAACATTTTTAGTTTGGCTATAAATATGATCTTGTCTCGCCAAAAAATTCCCTATTTGTTCCATAGGAAGACGTAAATAATAGGAATCTTTTAAAGTATTTGATGCTGGAATGATACCTAATTTATAAGATGGATTTAAAAACTCTAGAACATCTTTTTGAATAAATAACTCTTTAGAAACAACGTCTAATTGAACCTTAGACTTCACTTGCAGCGTATCTGTAGTAAAAAAGATATGTTCTGGTTCTTCTGGGACAACACCATGTTCTTTAGAATATTCAAAAAGATAATATGTTGCCAAAAAAGCAGGTAAATAGCCTGCAGTTTCTCTAGGTAAAAAAGGACGTATATTCCAATAATTACGATGTCCTCCACTACGTCTTATGGCTTTATTCACATTACCAGGACCAGAATTATAGGCTGCAAGTACTAAATCCCAGCTACCAAACATACTGTATAATTTCTTGAGATATTTTGCAGCAGCATGAGTGGATTTTACAGGATCCATACGCTCATCAACATAGGAATTTACTTCTAACCCATACATTTTACCTGTTTGAAACATAAATTGCCAAAGTCCAGTTGCACCAACTCTTGACTTTGCTTTTGGTTTTAAAGCAGATTCAACAATGGGTAAATATTTCAATTCTAAAGGCAAATCGTAAGCATCAAGTACTTCTTCAAAAAGTGGAAAATAGTAAGCACTCAAACGCTTCAATCGAGCCATTACATGGATACGATCTTTTAAATATCCTTTAATAACACTTTCTAAAGATGGATGATAAATCATATCAAAAGGAGTCTTGGCGTCTAACTCTTGTAATCGAGAACGTAAAACCTCTGTAGGTAAATCCGTTGAATAATAAGAATTACTTAAATACCTTTGATCCTTAATGGCATCTAAAAACTCTTGATCTTCATAAAAAAACTTTGTCAATTCTTCTTTCCACTGAAGATCGATCTCAGAAAGGGAAACCTGTGTATTGTTATAAGTTGGCGTAAAAGTATGTTTAGGAGCAGTATCTATAAAAGGGGATTTCTCTAAACCACTAGGAGTAGAAATAGATAAAGTTTCATTTATAGTGGGATCTACAGAACGATTAACTTGTAGCGTGTCTGCTATGATATTTTTATCTAAAACAAACTCTGTTAAAGGTAATTCTTTATCATGCTTAATCACCTCAACACTTTGTTCTTCAACACCTTCAGACGCTATAGAAGGCACTTCTTTTTTTATTCCATTTTCAGAAAAAAAAATGGAAAGATTTTTATTTACATGAGCTTGTATGTCTTTTTTTTGACCAGATGACACTTTATTAACATTAGCCAACTGTTCTGAAGTTAAAACCAAAGTGTCTGTTGATTTTAACGCTTTCAGTCTGCGAAGACGCTTTCGTTCTTTACGACTCAGTTTTTTATTTTTGGTTACTTGGTATTGTGCGCTTGAAAGTAAAGGAACAAACATTAAAACACAGAACCATTTACTCGCTAAAGAAAACGAAGATATAAACATAGGGTACCTCAAACTCAATAAATTATTATTAAGAATTAATCAATTTATCAACTCAAAATTTGCATTGATAAATCATATATTACAAATTAACTCTAAAAAGAGTACAAATTACTACTATAATACTAATTCTTCTTTGAAATTACTGTAATAAATCACATCAACTTTAAAATATAAGCCATATATAATAAAAAACGTTGAAAATACTACTATTTTCAACGTTTTTTATTATATATCTAGTTTAAACAAACTCTATGAGTTAGAGATTGTTTAGACTGAATACAAACTGTAATTCAAAAGTTTAAGGTTTTGGTTTACTTTTAAATGATGCGTATATCGAGATATATAAATCTTTTTAAAGTGATCCAAGTTCATAAAGTTTTGAATTACAGAAAGTAGCGAGTTTAAACAAGGTCTTAGTTTAAAATAGCATCAATTCCAGGAAGAACTTTTCCCTCTAAACTTTCAAGCATAGCTCCACCACCTGTAGAAACATAACTTACACTATTTTCAAAACCAAATTCTTTAACCGCAGCAACAGAATCACCTCCACCTACAAGAGAAAAAGCACCATTCTTAGTTGCCTCTGCAATAGAATTACCAAGTGCAATAGTACCCTTAGCAAAAGACTCCATTTCAAAAACACCTAATGGACCATTCCAAAGAATTGTTTGAGAATCTTTAATTACTTTATCAAAAATTAATCTTGAAGCTTCACCAGCATCTACACCTTCCCATCCTTCTGGAATAGCATTTATAGCCACTTGTTGCGTATTGGCATCATTACTAAAATCATCAGCAGCAATAACATCAACAGGTAAATGAATCTTTACGCCTTTTTCAGCTGCTTTTTTTAGAATTTCTAAAGCTAATTCTTGTTTATCATCCTCACAAATGGAGTTTCCAATCTGACCTCCTTGAGCTTTTATGAAGGTAAAACTCATACCACCTCCAATGATTAAATGATCGACTTTATCCAAGATATTTTCAATAATTGTAATCTTAGAAGAAACTTTAGCACCACCTAATACAGCTGTAATTGGCTTTTGACCAGAAGTAAGTACCTTATCAATGCTTTCAATTTCTTTAGCTAATAAAGAACCGAAGCACTTCGTTTCTTTAAAAAATTGTGCAATAATAGCTGTCGAAGCATGTGCACGATGTGCCGTTCCAAAAGCATCATTTATATAAAAATCTGCAATACTTGCTAATTGTTTCGCAAATTCAACATCTCCTGCCGTTTCTTCTTTATAAAACCTTAAATTTTCTAGTAATAAAATCTCTCCAGCCTTAAGATCTGCAGAAGCTTGTTGTACTTCCTGACCGATACAATCTTGTACAAATTTAACTTGAACTCCTAAAATATCTTGTACTTTCTCGGTGATATGTGATAAAGAAAGTGATTGATCTTTTCCTTTTGGTCTTCCAAGGTGCGACATTAAAATCACACTACCACCACCTTCTAACACTTTTATAATAGTGTTTTTAGCAGCCTGAATACGTGTGGCATCTGTAACTTTAAATTCAGCATTTAAAGGCACATTAAAATCTACTCGTATTAATACTCTTTTGCCTTTAAAATTAAAATCATTTACTGTTTTCATAACTATGTCTTTTTAGTATATTTCATCAAGACTTCACTTACTTGAGATAAGCAAAGATAATTTTTATCATTCACATGAAAAAAACAATATATAACACTATACTAACCCTCTTATAATCATGACTCCTTCTTCATACTTTAAATCTATTATAGGTAATCAAAATATCTGTAGTTACTTAATTGCCTCTTATAAAAATCAAAGGGTAGCTCATGCACAAATTTTAAATGGCACATCTGGTTATGGAACGCTTCCTATGGCATTAGCTTATGCAAAGATGCTTGTAAACTACAAAGCACCTGAAAGACAAAATCCTGAAAAACAAAACTGGGTTTTTCACCCAGACTTACACTTTGTTTACCCTGTTACTACAACAAAAGAAATAAAAAAAAATCCTACTTCTGATCTGTTTTTAAATCAATGGCAAGAATTTATTCAAGAGCAACCCTATAGTGGACTCTCAGATTGGTGTAAGCATATAGGTTCTGAAAATAAACAAGGACTTATTGGAGTAACAGAAGCCCTAAATATTGCAAAAAAACTCAGCCTTAAAAGTCATAGTGGTAGCTATAAAGTAATGCTTATATGGAATGCAGAACAACTTAATGTTTCCGCCTCAAACAAACTTCTTAAACTTATTGAAGAACCTCCTTTAAAAACTATTTTTTTACTGGTTACTTCCGATCAAAATAAATTACTCAATACTATTCGTTCACGATGCCAAAGCACTAACTTAAAACCTATTGATACGGAAAGTATGACCACATATTTGCAAAATAAACACCAACTTGAATTACAATCAGCAATGCAAATTGCCTCTCAAAGTCAAGGAGATTATAATACTGCTCTCAAGTATTTAATTAAACATGAAAGCACTGATATTTTTGAGACGTGGTTTATAACATGGGTAAGATTAGCTTTTAAAGCAGCAAAGCAAAAAAGCACCATTTCAGAACTTTTACAATGGAGTGAAAATATCTCGACTAAACCTAGAGAAATGCAAAAAGATTTTTTAGAGTATTGCTCAAAAACTTTTAGAGACAGTCTTCTCATAAACTATAAGGTACCTCAACTTGTGTATAAAACCCCTGATAAAGAAAATTTCAAATTAGAAAACTTTGCACCTTTCATACATAGTGGTAATATTGAAAATATTTTTAAAACTCTAGAACAAGCACAAGTACATCTAGAACGTAATGCAAATAGTAAAATTATTTTTACAGATTTATGCTTACAACTCACTAAGTTATTGCACACCAAAGAGTCTTAGAGCTTGTTTAAAGGGAATACGAACTGTAATTCAAAAGTTTGCCGTTATTGGTTTACTATTAAATGATGCACATATCGAGATATGTAAATCTTTTTAAAGTGATCCGAGTTCTTAATACCAATTTTGTATTGAAATTACTTCACAGTAATTTCAATACAAAATTGCTGTAAAACTATAAATATCCTGTAGCTTTAAAATAACCAACTAAAGCTTCTTTCATCAATATGGTTTGCTCTCCCGCTTTCAAAAATGGAAGATCTTCATTTTTTTGATAATGAGGCCAACCATCTTCGTCTACAAAATCAAAAGTATAATATCCATAAGGCTCTAATAGCCTACAAATGGCAATATGCATTAGATTGATCTTTTCATCTTTCTTAAATTTAGTACCCATAAGCCCTAACTCTTGAACACCTACTAAATAAATAATAGCATCCAAATCTATAGTATCCCCATCTGCAAATTGATTAGACAAATTACTTACAAGGGTATCCCAATTTAGCTTTAACTCTTGATCTCTTGACATGATTATGTAATATTTTATTGATACCTATTGGTATTACGAATTTAAAAGAAAGTCTTGACTATTGACAAAAGCTACCAATCACCTCCTGCACCGCCGCCACTAAAGCCGCCGCCGCCAAAACCACCTTCGAAGCCACCACCAAAACCACCCGATGAACCAAAACCACCAGATCTAGGATAGAACCCTCCGTTCATACCTCTTCGTCCTCTTCTACTTAAAATAATTGATTTATACGGGTCATTATCGTTATGATGATTTCCTCCATTCTTTTTAGAAAAAATAATTACTAAAATTAAAATTCCAAAAAATAAAAGCACTCCATAAGGAAAATCATCATTTGTCGCACTGGGTTCTAAGCTAAAAGTACCGCTTAATAACCCCATGATAACAGATGTTCCTTTATCTAAACCTAAATAATAACTCCCCTTTTTAAACTCTGGAACGATAAAATCTCTGGTAATTGCTCCTAATTGCCCAGCTGTTAAATATTGTTCTACACCATAACCTGGAGAAATCCATATCTTTCGATCCTTCTTAGAAAGAAGTATAAAAACTCCATTATCTTTTTTTGCTGTACCTCCAATACCCCACTGATGAGCCCACTTTGGGGTAAGTACACCTATATCCTCTCCTTTTAAACTTTCAATAGTTGCTACTACAATTTGCGTACTGGTTGTATCAGCATACCTATTTAATTTTACTTCTAAAGCCGTACGTTGATTTTTTTGAAGTAACGAGGCATAATCATACACAGCCGAAACACGAGTACGACCAAATTTTGGTTTTGGAGGTTCTGGAATAGTAAATTGAGCAGATAATATGCTTATAGAAAATACCAACCAAAAAGATAACATATAGGTTTTAAAAAGCTGCTTATCCATCTAATCTAGAAATTTGGTTATCCAATTCATCAATATCTTCCCCCTCTTTATATGGAAAATAGGTAGAGAGAACCGTTCCTATTTCTGAGATCCCCATAATAAGCCCTTTTGAAAACTCTTTATTTTTAAAATACTTACTTATTACATTACAGGTGGAACTCCAAAAATCAGCAGAAACTTTTTGATTTATACCATAATCGCCATATACCACAAACTGCCTTAAGTTTACAGCTACATAAATAAGTACGCCATTACGTTGCATGGTATTTTGCATTTCTAAAATCTCAAAAACCTGTTGTGCTCTTTGATACACCATCTCTTTAGGAGTTAAATCTACACCTGATTGTTCTTTGATAAAACTGGTATCAAAATTTTCTAGATGTACTCGGATTTCTCCTGAAGTTTCTTTTTCTGCAGCAACAATAGCTGCTACAACTTGTTCTTCTTGCTTAGAATTTAAAAAAGCCTCAACCAAACTGGAAGAGGCTTTTTTATTATTAAAATCTTTAGACATTTACTTGAAGTTAAAATTAACATCTACGGGCTTTTCTGCCCCAGCTTCAGCTTCAAAATAGGGTTTAGAATCAAAACCAAACCAACCAGCAAAAAAATTATTTGGAAATTTTTTAACATAGGTATTATAAGGCTTTACTCCTTCATTGAAACGCGTACGAGCAGTCAAAATTTGATTTTCAGTAGAAGTTAATTCGTCTTGAAGTTTCAAAAAGTTTTTATTTGCCTTTAGATCAGGATAACGTTCCACTGAGACTAATAAACTTTTTAATGCCCCTGAAAGCCCTCCTTGAACTTTATTAAACTTTGCAAGTTGTTCTGGAGTAATATTACTGGGATCAATAGTTATTGAAGTCGCTTTAGCTCTTGCGTTAACTACATCTACAAGAGCACTTTTTTCAAAATCAGCAGCTCCTTGAACGGTTTTCACAAGGTTTCCTATAAGATCATTTCTACGTTGATAAGCTGTTTGTACATTTCCCCATGCCTCATCTACATCCTCATTCAAAGTAACCATGTTGTTATAGTAACCACAAGAGTTTAAAGAAAGCATTAAAAGTAACACACCAATACATTTAAAAAATGTTTTCATAGTTTGGATATAAAATTGAAATAAATTATAAATTTGATTTTAATTCTTCTAGAGTTGCTTTAATCTTTTGTAATTTCTGAAGCAAATCTAGATTTTGATCATTTTTTTTAGGGTGATTTTTGAGATGTTCTTTTGCTCCTTCTAAAGTAAAACCACGCTCTTTAACTAAATGATAGATTAAGCTGACTGCATCAATATCTTTTTTACTAAAATAACGTACCCCATTTTTATTCTTTTTAGGTTTTATTTGAGAGAATTCTTTTTCCCAAAACCTTATTAAAGAAGTATTGACTCCAAAAGCTTCGGCAACCTCACCTATTGAATGATAACGCTTTTCGGAAAGTTCTACACGCATAGTTTAGTCTAAAGATTGGTTTGCCTGTTTGGATTTCTCAAGGAGAATAGCAAATTCTTCCGCTGATAAATTTCCGTAATAAAAGTTTACAGGATTTATATGTTTACCATCCTTACGGACTTCATAGTGTAAATGAGGTGCTTGTGAACGGCCTGTACTTCCAACAAAACCAATAACATCACCTCGTTTTACTTTTTGTCCTTTTCGGACATTATATTTATACATGTGTGCATACAAGGTTACATATCCATATCCATGATTGATACGAACATGTTTCCCATAACCTGATGAACGACTATCTGCTCGAATAACAACCCCATCTCCAGTTGCATAGATAGGAGTCCCTCTTGGAGAGGTGAAGTCCATACCCTTATGCATTTTACGAGCTTTTGTAAAAGGATCATTTCGCATCCCATACCCTGAAGCCATACGAGTAAGATCCTCGTTACTAACAGGCTGTATAGCAGGTATTGCAGTAAGTAATTCTTGTTTCTCTTTAGCAAGTTCTACAATTTCATCTAGAGATTCTGACTGTACTGAAATTTGTTTCGTAATCTGATCTACTTGCTGGTGGGTATGTTTAATCAGTTCGGAATTATCATAACCTTCGTACTGGTTATATCTATTTATCCCTCCAAAACCAGCTAGACGCTCCTCTTCGCTTATAGGGTCAACCTCAAAATACAAACGATAAATATTATTGTCTCTGTCTGCAATTTCTTTAAGAACTTCTTGCTGTAAATGAATTTTTTGGTTAAGGGACTTATATTGTTCTTGCATAAGTGAAAGCTCTCTTCGGTAACTCTTTTCTTTTGGGCTTTCTATTTGAGGAATACTTAAGTAAACAACCATTAAAAGCATTGCCATGCAAAACACACTGAGCAACCAAAGAAGTGCATTTGCCCATCGTTTTTTTATAGAAGGCTCTATTTCACGATAAGATAAAGTCTCTGTATCGTAATAGTATTTAATCTTTGACATAAATTAAAATATAGTATTTTTGAAATAACTATCATTAAAAAATAGTACATTTCATTTTTTAACAAATATAATTATTTGATTTCAAAATAAATATACTGAAAATCAGATACATACATATTAATCAACGCTATCAATAAGTTATTTCTCATGAAATCTCAAGAAATTAGAAGAAAATTCCTCGATTTTTTTAAAAGTAAAAACCACCAAATTGTTGCTTCTGCACCTTTGGTATTAAAAAACGACCCTAGTTTGCTTTTTGTAAACGCAGGAATGAATCCTTTTAAAGAGTACTTTTTGGGTAATGCAGAACCAGAATACAATCGTATAGCCGATACTCAAAAATGTTTACGTGTAAGTGGAAAACATAACGACTTAGAAGAAGTAGGTATGGATACCTACCACCATACACTTTTTGAAATGCTAGGGAACTGGAGTTTTGGAGATTACTTTAAAAAAGAAGCTATCGAATGGGCATGGGAGCTTTTAGTAGCTATTTATGGATTAAACCCTGAGGATTTATATGTATCTATTTTTGAAGGTTCTTCGGAAGATGGACTCTCTTTAGATACAGAAGCCATGGAACTTTGGAGCAAAATCGTACCCAAAGAACGCATCATAATGGGAAATAAAGCGGATAACTTCTGGGAAATGGGAGACCAAGGTCCTTGTGGTCCTTGCTCAGAAATTCACATAGACCTACGTACTCAAGAGGAAAAGGCACAAATTTCTGGAAGAGATCTTGTAAACCAAGACCACCCTCAAGTTGTAGAAATCTGGAATTTGGTATTTATGCAATACAATCGTAAAGCTGATGGGTCACTAGAAAAACTAGCGGCACAACACATCGATACAGGTATGGGCTTTGAGCGTTTATGTATGGCAATGCAAGGCGTACGTTCTAACTATGACACAGATGTTTTCACACCTCTAATTGCAAAAATTGAAGCAATTACAGGCAGTACATACGACAAAGAAAGCTTACCTGAAAACGCTGATGGTAAAGTAAGCGTAGCCATCCGAGTAATTGCAGATCACGTAAGAGCAGTTGCTTTTTCTATAGCTGACGGACAATTACCAAGTAATAATGGTGCTGGTTATGTCATTCGTAGGATTCTTAGAAGGGCTATTCGTTATGGATTTACTTTTTTAAATACTGAAGAGCCATTTATCTATAAACTTACCTCAACTTTAGCGGAACAAATGGGAGAAACTTTCCCAGAACTTATTACTCAAAAAACGCTGATAGAAAATGTAATTAAAGAGGAAGAGCACTCTTTTTTAAAGACACTAGAAAAAGGGCTTATACGATTAGATGATGTTATTAATAAATCAGAAAACAAAACCCTTTCAGGTGAAAAAGCCTTTGAACTTTACGACACTTTTGGTTTCCCAATAGATCTTACCATGCTTATCCTAAGTGAAAAAGGATACCAGCTAGATCATAAAGGTTTTGAAACCGAACTTCAAAAACAAAAAGAACGTTCAAGAGCAGCACAACAGGTAGCTACTGGAGACTGGCAAATCATTCAAAAAGATATTACTACTGATTTTATAGGTTATGATGCCTTAAGTTGTGAAACTACAATCACTCAGTACAGAAGAACCGAACATAAAAAACATGGCGTACAATACCAAATTATACTTGCTACCACTCCATTTTACCCAGAAGGTGGAGGACAACTAGGAGATATTGGTTATTTACACAGCCCATCAGGACAAAAAGTTGCAGTACTAAATACAAAAAAAGAAAATAACCTTATTTTTCATGTAACTAAAGAATTACCAGAAAACATTTCTGGCAAAATAACTGCAGTAGTAAACGCTGAAAACCGTACTGGAGCTACTGCAAACCATACAGCAACACATCTATTACACGAAGCACTTGTTTCAATATTAGGAAACCATGTAGAGCAAAAAGGATCAATGGTAAGTGCTAAAAATTTACGTTTTGACTTTTCTCATTTCTCTAAAGTTACTGATGAAGAATTAAAAAAAGTAGAACACTTTGTAAATGAACGTATATCAGAAAGTATCGAGCTTATAGAAAACAGAAACGATACTATAGAAAATGCTCTTGAACAAGGAGCTAAAGCACTCTTTGGTGAAAAATACGGAAAAGTGGTACGAAGTATTCGTTTTGGAAACTCTATCGAACTTTGTGGAGGAACACATGTGAAAAATACTGCGGAGATTTGGCATTTTAAAATCAAAAGTGAATCGGCAGTAGCTTCAGGAATTCGTAGAATTGAAGCGATTACAAGTAAAGAAGCTAAAGCCTATTTTAATAAGCAAGAATTAGAACTATTAGCTCTTAAAAACCAACTTAAAAACACTAAAGATCCTTTAAAGTCGGTTATCAGTTTACAAGAAGAAAATAGCGAACTAAAAAAGCAAATTGAAGCTTTCTCAAAACAAAAAGCAATTCAATTAGGAGAACAATTATCAAATGCCTTTGAAACAGTTAATGAAACACTATTCTTAGTTCAAAAAATTGATCTTGACTCGCAAGGCGTAAAAGACCTTTGTTTTGAACTTGGAAAAAATAAAGAAAATGCATTTATACTTATTGGAAGTACACAAGGAGAAAAAGCTATTTTGAGTTGTTACATCTCTAAAGAACTCACAAAAAACAAAGACCTCAACGCAGGAAAAATAGTACGTGAACTAGGAAAACACATCCAAGGTGGTGGTGGTGGTCAAGCCTTTTTTGCAACCGCTGGAGGAAAGAATATTTCTGGAATCCAAAATGCACTTGACGCAGCTAAAACACTTATTGAATCGGCTTAAAACCTAGTATTACACTGTTTATAATAGTCACAAATAACACCTTACTACTTATAAGTTGCTGAAAAATATTTTTTTTTACAGCAACTTATAAATAGTAAAATAAAATATCATCTAAGAGCTTATTTAAACTCACTACTTTCTGTAATCCAAAGTTTTAAGAACTTGGATCACTTTAAAAGGACTTACACATCTCGATATGCACGTCATTTAAAAGTAAACCAAAATATTAAACTTCTGAATTACAGTTTGTATTCCCTTTAAACAAGCTCTTAGAGCTTGTTTCTTAAATATACCAACTTGGTATAAGACATGCTATGTAATATAATCAATGATCTAACCCGAAAAAACATGGACTTCTCAAAGGTAAAACTTATTGTAAGTGATTTAGATGGTACACTACTCAACTCTAAACATGAAGTTAGCAAGCTATTTCTAGAACAGTTTAAAATACTAGAAAAATTTAAGGTAGCATTTGTTGCAGCTAGCGGAAGACAATATGAAGGTATTGCTAGTAAACTTCCTGGAATTATAAATAGAATTTCTATTGTTGCAGAAAATGGTGCTTATACCCAACACAAAGGCGAGGACTTTTCTACAGAAGGAATCCCTGCATATAAAGCAGATGATATTGTTGAAATTGCAAAAAAAATCCCCAACTCTTGTTTAATATTATGTGGTAAAAAATCTGCATATTTTGAAAAAACAAGCCCTACTCTAGATAAAAAACTAAGGGAATACCATCCATCTTCTACTATTGTAAATACGCTTACTACTAAGGTAGTTGAACATTATGAAGATACCTTACTCAAAATTGCTCTTTACCATCCAGAAAGTTCTGAAAAATATTTATACCCTGTATTTAAAAAACATTTTGAAGAGCAAACAAATACTAACTACAAAAATTGGTTATTAAAAGTTTCAGGAGAAAACTGGCTAGATATTGCTAATGTAAGCACCAATAAAGGAGTAGCTATAAATCGATTGCAAAAAAAGTTAGGAATATCTCCATCTGAAACCATGGTTTTCGGAGATTTTAAAAATGATTTAGAAATGCTAAAAGATGCTTCTTTTAGTTACGCCATGCAAAATGCACATCCAGAAGTTAAGCAAACTGCAAAATTTGAAACGGATTCAAATGATGCATTTGGTGTTGAAAAAATTATCGCAAAAGTTATTGATGCCTATCAAAATAAATAACCTAATAGAAGAACACGGATCTTAACCTTTTTGAGATAAGAGCTTGTTTAAACTAAATACAAACTGTAATCCAAAAGTGTAAGGTTTTTTGGGTTACTTTTAAATGATGTGCATGCCTGAAATATGTAAGTCCTTTTAAAGGGATCCTAGTTCTTAAAATTTTGGATTACAAGAAGTAGTACCTTTAAACAAGCTCTAAATATAAAAAACTAAGATCCGTTCAATTTTTACTAAATTTGTTATTCTATAAATTTACATTTTCACAATGATTGAAGAAATTAAAGCTCGGATACAAGAAGCAGAAGCCTTTAATGCCAACACCTTAGAAGAACTAGAAGCCTTTCGAGTGGAAATCTTAGGAAGTAAAGGTGCCTTAAAAGAATATTTCGCTAAATTTAAAGAAGTACCTGCCGACCAAAAAAAGGAATTTGGAAAGGTGTTAAATACTTGGAAATCGACTGCAGAACAAAAAGTAAATGATCTTAAGTCTAGTTTGAGTACGAAAGTAACTTCAGGAAAAGAAACTTCTTGGGGAGATTTAACACGACCAGGTGAAGCCCTAGAAATTGGTGCAAGGCATCCTATATCTATTGTAAGAAATCAAATTATTGAAATCTTTTCTCGTATTGGCTTTAATGTAAGTGAAGGTCCAGAGGTTGAAGACGATTGGCATAACTTTACAGCTTTAAACTTACCAGAGTACCACCCTGCAAGAGATATGCAGGATACGTTTTTTATACAAACCAATCCTGAGGATATTTTACTACGTACGCATACCTCATCGGTACAAGTGCGTTATATGGAAGAAAACAAGCCTCCGATTCGAACCATTTCTCCAGGAAGAGTATTTCGTAACGAAGCGATTTCGGCACGCTCCCATTGTATTTTCCACCAAGTAGAAGGTTTATATATTGATAAGAACGTTTCTTTTTCAGATTTGAAACAAACCTTGCTTTACTTTACCGAGCAACTTTTTGGTAAAAGTAAAATACGTTTACGCCCTTCTTACTTTCCATTTACAGAGCCTAGTGCCGAAATTGATATTTATTGGGGATTAGAAACCGAAACCGATTACAAAATTACTAAAGGAACAGGTTGGCTCGAAATAGGTGGTTGTGGAATGGTAGATCCTAACGTACTTACCAATTGCAATATCGACCCTAAAGAATATAGTGGTTTTGCTTTTGGAGTAGGTGTAGAACGTATAGCAATGCTTTTACATCAAATTGGAGATATTCGTTTATTTTTTGAAAATGATGTGCGATTCTTAAAGCAATTTAAAGGAAAGTATATGCCATTGTAAAAGAAGTTTTATATCTTTTATTATACCTAAAAAGAGGTTAGAAAAACGTGGTTTTTCTAACCTCTTTTGTTTCGGTGTAGTTTTTTTGGTACCCGCATTATAAAAATCAAGCATAGCCTTATGCTACGGTTTATTTTTCTAATAAAGTAGAAAGTAAAAAGAAACGATTTATGATGTCGATTTTAAAGATCAATTGGTATAAAGTTTAACAGCTTTAAAAAAATAAAAAAACAACCCTTAAAAGGATTTCTAAGGGCGGTCTTGAATAACCGTTTTCATTGGCTTTTAAACATGCTCTAAAATTCCCAATGATTTCTCTATCTTTGTCAAAACGTTATGAAAA
>WTKB01000118.1 GCA_011524575.1 Aquimarina sp. | reverse complement strand
GAAACAAGAAACTCTTAATCTTTGAAATCACTATTAAAAACAATTATATGACTACAGCAAGAGAACAAGAAGCAACCGTAATAAAAAAAGCTATTATTGAATTGCTTTACCAAAAAGATCTACAACGACTTGAAGATACAAGAGGTAATCAAAGATCTAAACAAAATAAAAATGAATATTATCCACCCATGCTTGTAACTACAAGTATTACACGTATGGAAAGTTTGTATGGGAAAACTATTGATTTCGTAACGAATAACGACCCAAGTCAATTACGAGACTTACACAAAACATTATTAGATCTAGAACAGCTAAAAGACAACAGTAGCATTTATAAATATGGATTTAGTGAAACTAAAGAGCCTATCCAAGTAGCAGTCGAATTTTTAAGGATTTTACCAGAAGATAATAATGCCTATTCACAAATGTTAGTTAGTGCTGCTAAACAACTATTAAAAGATCTTTCTAATCCTCAAATAAATATTGATAAAAGAAGACAACTTTTATTAGAATTAAGCAATAATGGTGGAATTATTAATCCTTCAACTAAAATATTACTTTTAAAAGTCGCTTCTGAGAGTAAAGACACTGCACTAATTTCTGATGAAATGGCTGATCATGCTCTAATAGAACGAATGTTATATCAAAAAGCTTTTTCTATTTGTAATGCTTCTGAAAAATTTGACAAACTGGGTTCACGTACTAAAAACGATATAGTAGAGGGGTTGTTATACGCAACATTTATGAATACCGAATTAAGGAACAATACAACTATTCCTTTTGAAATTTCAGGAGATAATATTCCAAGTTTTCTACCCGAACATAGGTCTCACTCTACAATATTTTCAGGAGTTGATTACCTTCCAAAAGAAACACAAAGAGAATTTCTAGAACTTTTTTGTGACAATGTACAGTCTAACGCTGATGGAAAACTAACTGGAACATACTCCCGCCAAAAAATGGAAGAACTTAAAGAATTATTTATACAGGAAAATGGCATCGAGCCAAGACAACCTCAGAGGCCTTTAAGTGCGATGACCGTTGCCACAGCTACTACTAGGGAAGCAATAGCTTTACCTTCTAGATCTGAACAAGGTGCAAGAAAAAATTCTCCAAAAAAATCTTTTTAAAGAAACCTCTTATAAGAAAGTTTTTTGAATAAATAACTTAGAGTTTATTTAAGCTAATTTTATTCAGGGTTATTTTCGATACCTTTATATGCTTTTATAATACTTTTCACTAATTTATGGCGGATAACATCTTTTCCATCAAGGTAAATAATACCAATACCCTCTGTATCTTTAAGTACCAACAAAGCTTCTTTTAATCCTGAAGTGACTCTTCTTGGTAAATCTATTTGACCTGGATCACCTGTAATCATAAATTTAGCATTTCTTCCCATACGTGTTAAAAACATCTTCATCTGAGAATGTGTTGTATTTTGAGCCTCATCTAAAATCACAAAAGCATTATCTAAAGTACGTCCACGCATAAAAGCTAAAGGTGCTATTTGTATGGTACCTTTTTCAATATAGTCCGCAAGACGTTCGGCAGGAATCATATCCCTTAAAGCATCATAGAGTGGCTGCATATAAGGATCTAATTTATCTTTCATATCACCAGGTAAAAAACCAAGGTTTTCCCCAGCTTCCACAGCAGGACGAGTTAAGATAATACGTTTTACCTGCTTTTCTTTAAGTGCTTTTACTGCCATGGCAACACCTGTATAGGTTTTACCTGTTCCTGCTGGACCAATAGCAAAAACCATGTCATTATTCATAACAAGATCAACTAACTTACGTTGATTGGCTGTTTGAGGTTTAATTTTTTTTCCAGAAACCCCATGTACCAAAACATCATTAGCCCAAGTTGTTGGGTCAATCTCCTGAAGGCTTTCGACAGTAAGCACACGTTCAATACTATTTTGATCTAGTTTATTATATTTTAAAAAATAAGTGATAAGTAGCTGACATCGTTTCTCAAACTCCTCTAAAATAGGTTGCTCGCCATAAGCTTTAAGTGTTGCCCCTCGTGCTATGATTTTTAGCTTGGGAAAATACTTTTTAATTAAATCTATATGTACATCATCGTGTCCAAAAAAATCTCTTGGATTTACACGGGTAAGTTCTATACTAATTTCGTTCAATGTGTTTTTGTTTTAATGGTTACAGAATTTAGTTCTATGAGCTTTAACAAAAAAGCTATAAAAAATCTTCTAAATGACCTTTCTTTAGAGCTTATTTAAACTCACTACTTCCTGTAATCCAAAATTTAAGAACTTGGATCACTTTAAAAAAGATTTACATATCTCGATATGTGCATCATTTAAAAGTACCCCAAAACCTTAAACTTTTGAATTACAATTCGTATTTAGTTTAAACAAGCTCTTAATTATTTAAAAATTTAACAATAAAGCACTTACTATTATTGTATCAATAATGAAATGGTTTAAGAGCTTGTTTAAACATTAAATAAGGTTATACTACTATTAATATAAATAAATTTATATTTTTGAGTGCTATTTTTTTAAAAAAAAAGCTAGTAAATCCTACTTTGTAGGCTAAATACACAATAAATACTACTTATTTTTAAATATTTGATATGAAATCAATGTTTGCTCTAACCAAAAAAGAACTCAATAAGTTCTTATTCAGTACTATAGGAGTTCTTTTTACAAGTATATTTCTAGGACTTATAGGACTAAACTTATGGGTAATACATGGGGGTTTTAATATTTTTGATTCTGGTTACGCCTCTTTATCTCCTTTTTTTGATTGTGCACCCTGGTTTTTAATAGTGCTTGTCCCTGTCATTAGTGCACGAAGCTTTTCAGAAGAACGTAAAGAGGGTACTCTTGAGTGGCTTTTTTCAAAACCTATACGCACCTTAGAACTTATAATGGGGAAATTTCTAGGAGTATTTCTTATACTTTTTATCAATTTAGCACTTACAAGTATCTATGTGGGCTGTTTATATTTTCTAGTAAAACCTACACAAACCCTAGACTGGGGAATGATTATTGGTGGTTATTTAGGGCTATTATTACTTGGACTATTATTTTGTAGTGTTGGAGTTTTTGTAAGTAGTATTTCTAAACAACAAACGAGTGCATTATTAAAAGGTGTCTTAATTAATTTAATACTATATATAGGTATTGACACCATTCGTGTTTTAGAAAAATCTTCTTGGTTTCTCCATAAATTTTCTGCAAAATACCACTACGAACAAGTAAGTAGAGGGGTACTTGAAAGTAGTAGTGTTTCTTATTTTATACTACTTACTGGATTACTAATTATAGGCACTTATCTCGGTTTAGAAAAACTTAGAGACCAACCTATAAATGGTAAAACACTCTTTATAAATTTAGGTATTCTTCTAGGGATTACATCTATTGGTTACTTGGGTAATCAAAGAATCGACCTTACAAAAGATAAGCGTTACAGTTTATCTCAAATATCAAAAGATATTCTACAAAAAATCGATTCCAAATTAACTATAGAAGTTTTCTTAGAAGGGAAATTACCTGAAAACTTTCAAAACCTCAAACGAGAAACTTCCGAAATTTTAAATAGTTACAAAAAAGAAAATAAAGAGCTAGAATACCAATTCATTTCCGCTTTTAAGTCTAAATATATTAGTGCTAAAACCTATGATGAACTAGAACAATTAGGCATTAAATCACTAGCCATATCAAGAGAAATAGAAGGCATCACTCAAACGCAAAGCTTAGTACCTTGGGCAGTGATTCATTATAACGATAAAAGTATTAAAGTACCCATACTACAACCAAAACTAGAATACTCTGAGCAAGAAAATATCCAATTCGCCATTAATGGATTGGAATACCAATTTTCAGAAGCTATAAAAATGCTTTCTACCACGCCCACTAAAACTGTT
This sequence comes from Aquimarina sp., assembly GCA_011524575.1. Classification (GTDB taxonomy): domain Bacteria; phylum Bacteroidota; class Bacteroidia; order Flavobacteriales; family Flavobacteriaceae; genus Aquimarina. The sequence goes on along the minus strand of WTKB01000118.1, from coordinate 1,226 downwards.
GGGATTCTAAAGGGAAATAACCAATTAAAAGATATTGAAATTGCTAGTTACTTACAAGAACTACGAAAATATTACTACATACAACCTATAGTTTTAGATACCCTAAATCCTGAGAAAACACAGGAAAAACTTTTAAAAGCTGATCTTCTTGTAAATGCTCAACCTAAAAAAAAATTTAGCGAAATTCAACAATTTCTCATCGATCAGCACCTTATGTATGGGAAGTCACAATTACACCTTATTGATAAAGTACAAATTGCTAAAGATAGTTTATTTAGTAGCCCTAAATTAACAGCACTTACTTGGGAGAACCCTTCAGGGCTGGATTCACAGTTCTTTTCCTATGGAATAAGAATGAATACAAGCCTAATTGAAGACTTTTACTCTGAACCTATTATGCTTGCTAAAGGAAACGCAAATAACACCCAATTATCTAGTTTTTCGTGGGGATACTCCAATCTATCTTACAATAACCCTTATCATCCTATTACAAAAAATAGTACCCCTGTAAAATTTGAATTTTGTACGTCTATAGATACGCTTAAAAGTATTACAAAAAAAACAATACTCTTAAAAAGCTCTGCACTTACAAGATTAAAGAAAACACCTTCTGTACTTGACTTGCAAGAGGCTACTATAGATAAACGACGAAAAACTTTTTTCTCAAAAATATATCCATTGGCAGTACTTTTAGAAAATGATTTTAAAAGTGCCTACATAAATAAAGTAATTCCATTTGAACATAAAAACTTTAAAAAACAAACGGCCGAAGGAAAACTTTTAGTAGTTTCTGATGGAGATATTATAAAAAACGAAATTAAAAATAATTACCCCTTACCTCTTGGATTTGACCCTTTAAGTAAAAAAAATTACGGAAATGCCAATTTTCTAATACGAGCTACACATTACCTTTTAAAAGAAAACGCACTTATTAACCTAAAAAGCAAAAACAATATCCTCCCAAGCATTGATTTAGAACACCTTACCAGAACAAAAACCTATTGGAAATGGCTATGTGTACTATTTCCTTTAGTAATATTTTGGGTACTCACACTTATTGCAAATCTATTGAGATACTATAGATACAGAAAATAATACCTATTGGTCTTTAAAATTACTATTAGAGCTTGTTTAAAGGGAATACAAACTGTAATTCAATTTAAACAAGCTCTTACTCAATAAAAAAGGGAGATGAAATTTTTAAAATTTCATCTCCCTTTTTTATG
>WTKB01000241.1 GCA_011524575.1 Aquimarina sp. | reverse complement strand
TAGAAACGCTTGTGTTCTATAGGCATATTTCCATTCTCAACTAGAGGGTTTACAACTAATATTAAAGTGCCTTTAGTTTTATTTAGATATTTTTATAAAACTTTTTAATTATGAATAAATTGATTTTTGGTTTGTTACTTTTAGTAACACAAGGTGTATGGGCACAGCTCGATTGGAAAGATCTTGATGAGGATTATAAAAAGTTATATGTACTTGCAGAGCGTGTATCTGAACAAACTAATCAAGTTATTGTTGGTGAAAATGCAACAAGTGTAGGTATTGTTAAAGGAGAAGGTGTTTTAAAAATTGATCGTGTTGCTCATAAATTAAAAACAAACCAAAAGAATCATTTTAAATATTATTTTGGAAGTTCTGCTTCTGATTCTAGATTACTGTTAGATAAAATAGCTACAGAAAAAGTTATTCGAAAGTATACAGATTATCTTTCTGTATTAAAAGAAGAGTTAAACAAAAATAGAGATGCTAAAGTAGATAAGCTCTTAAATAATTTGTTTGGATCTTAGAGGTATAAAACTCTATTTATAAGTTTTTTGGAAATAAACTTCATGTTTCCAAATTTGTTACATGTATAATCAGCACGTTTTAATAGTATAGTATTTTTGGTACAAGGTTTGGTTTGCAGTTATGCTCCAAAGCATGTTCTATTTTTTTAGAAGTACAACAGTTGTGGTAAATTCCCTATACACTTTTTTGTTTCTAGAAATTAGAAATACAAGTCTTTAAAAAAAAACAAATATATTGTCGTTTTGTTCACAATGAAAAAAAATATTGCCCTAAATCAGAAGAACTTAGATAGTCTTGACCCGAGTATAGAAATCCCTAATTATGATAGGGCTAAAGTAAAGACCCGTATAGCACATATTGGTGTAGGGAATTTTCATCGTTCACATCAAGCTTATCTCACTCATGAGTTGATGCAACAACATGGGGATTTAAATTCCGGAATTTGTGGAATTGGACTCATGAATTTTGATAGAAAAATTAGCGATGTCATGAAGGCTCAAGACAGTCTGTACTCTCTTGTAATAAAAGAACATGATGGTTCACGCAAGGTGAAAGTTATTGGATCTATCGTTGAATTTTTATTTGCTCCAGAGAATCCTGATGCAGTTATAGCTAAACTTGCTGACCCAGAAATACAAGTGATCTCACTTACAATCACTGAAGGAGGTTATAATCTTGATGAAACTACTCATGAGTTTAACTTTGAAAACCCTTGGATTCAACAAGAAATAGCTGACCCTAATTCTCCAATTACGGTATTTGGGTATTTAAATAAAGCACTCCAAGTACGTAAAGATACAGGTGCAGGAGGAGTAACAATACAATCATGTGATAATATTCAAGGAAATGGAAAAATCACAAAGAAATCTTTATTGAGTTTTATTGGACGTGTAAATCCAGATTTACTTGATTGGATTTCTGAAAATGTAAGTTTTCCAAATGCTATGGTTGATCGTATTACTCCGATTACAACCTTACAAGATATTCAACAACTAAAAGATGATTTCTTAGTTGACGATCAATGGCCTGTGGTTTGTGAACCTTTTATACAATGGGTGATTGAAGATGATTTTATAAATGGTAGACCCTCTTGGGAAAAGGTAGGTGTGCAGTTTGTAAATGATGTACTCCCTTTTGAAAACATGAAGCTACAATTATTAAATGCGGGTCATAGTCTAATGGGGGTTCTAGGTGCATTACATGGTTTTGAGACTATAGATCAAGTTGTTAGAGATAACGATTTTAAGGAGATTTTTAAGAATTATATGGATCTTGAAGTAACTCCTTGTTTAGAAAAATTAGACGGTTTTGATTTAACAGCATATAAAAATAGTTTGTTAACTCGTTTCCAAAATGAATACATCAAAGATTCGGTAGCTCGTATATGCTCCCATAGTTCTGTAAAGTTCCCTAAATTTATACTACCTACACTCAGAAATCAATTGTCTAATAGTCAAGATATAGAAATAATCAGTTTCTTAATTGCTGCATGGGCAAAGTATAATTTAGGTATTGATGAAAAAGGAACTAGTTACGAAATTAAAGATGTAATTTTAGAAGAAGAACTTAAAATAGCTGCAAAAGAGTCTCTAGAAGATCCTTTGAAGTTTATTCAATTAAACGCTATTTTTGGAGATCTATATGTAAATGAAGTATTTTCAAATAGATATCTTTACTATACTGATCTTTTAAAAGAACAATCAGTAAGAGCCTGTATCAAACAAATCAATGCACGTATAAAAACTTAATATCCGTTTAATATGAAACAGATAGTCTGCTTTGGAGAAGTACTTTGGGATGTTTTTCCTCAAGGAAAAAAAATAGGAGGTGCTCCATTAAATGTATCACTAAGAGCTCTTAGTGAAGGGTACAATGTGAAATTAATCAGTGCTATTGGGAACGATGCTGATGGAGAAGAACTGAAAATTAAAATGAAGGGCTACTCTTTCAATACCAGTCATGTTCAAATTCATCCAGATCTTGAAACAAGTTCAGTGGTAGTTACTTTGGATCAAGAAGGTTCTGCATCTTATGAGATTAAAGAGCCTTGTGCATGGGATGCTATTGCTTATAACCAAGAAGATGCAGAGTTAGTTAAAAGTTCTGAAGCTTTTATTTTTGGAAGTTTAGTAAACCGTAGTGAAGTTTCAAGGACTACTTTATCTAAACTTTTACAAGTAGCTCCTTTCAAAGTTTTTGATGTCAATTTGCGTTTTCCTCACTACGATATGGATAACTTGGTAGCATTAATGAAGCAATCGGATTTTATCAAGTTTAATGATGATGAAATACACTTAATCTGTGATGCTTTTGGTAAGAAGTTTGACAATGTAAAGGAGTGTATTACTTTTATTTCAGAACTTACAGCTACTCAAAAAATTTGTGTAACCTTAGGAGAGAAAGGGGCTTTGCTTTATATTGATGGAACTTTTTATCGTAACCATGGATATAAAGTGAAAGTTGCTGATACGGTTGGAGCAGGAGATTCTTTCTTGTCATGTATTATATCTCAAATTTTAAAAGAAGTACCTTATCAAAAAGCACTCAACTATTCCTGTGCAGTAAGTGCTTTAATTGCTTCTAAAGAAGGTGCAAATCCTTTTATTTCAAAGCAAGAAATAGATGATATGCTCAAAGTAAATTAGTGCATTTTTTTATCTTATAAAGATCCCCCCTTTTAAAAGAGAAGTCTCTTTTAAAAGGGGGTTTTATTTTACGGATAAACAGTTATTTATGAGCTGTTCTTTTTTTAGTATTTTTGTCTTCTAAATACACTTTAGTTATGTATAGTTTTACATCCTTAAAAATAAAAGATATTATCAAAGAAACTCCTAATGCTGTTTCTTTAGTTTTTGATATTCCGAGTGATTTACAATCTGATTTTAGATTTTTACCAGGTCAGTTTCTTACACTTCAAGCAGATATTAATAATCAAAAGGTGCGTAGATCTTATTCCATAAGTAGTGTGCCTAATTCTAAAAGTTTACAAGTAAGTATTAAGAAAATTCCTAATGGTATATTTTCTACTTATGCCACGGACTCATTAAAACCTTTAGATGTATTAGAGGTAGGTTTTCCAGAAGGAAGATTTACGTTAGTACCAAATAATGAAAATGAAAAAAATTATTTAGCATTTGTTGCAGGTAGTGGTATTACTCCTGTTTTATCAATGCTTACAAGTGTAATGGTCTTAGAACCTAAAAGTACGTTTACACTTTTTTATGGGAATAAAACCCAAATGGATACCCTATTTTATAATAAACTTCAAGAGTTACAAAAGCAATATTCTAATCGTTTAAGTATTAATTATATATTTAGTAAGGAACAAGTAGCAGGTAGTTTGTTTGGTCGTATAGATGCTAACAAAGTAAATGACGCTTTAAAAAATCAATATAAGGACATTACATTCCATGATATATTTCTTTGTGGTCCAGTAGCTATGCAAAAGATTGTTAAAGAAACATTATTAGATTTTGGATGTATTCCAGAGCAAATCCATCAAGAATTATTTTTTGATCCTGATGCAGCTATTCCTGTTTCTTTACCCGAACAACCACAATCTATACAACAGGAGAAAATTTCTCAATCGGTAGTAAAAGTACTTGTAGATGACGAAGAGTTTGAATTAGAAGTAAACTCAGAAAGTACCTTACTAGATCAGATTTTAGCTAAAGATATTGATGTTCCTTATTCTTGTCAAGGAGGGGTTTGTTGTTCTTGTATTTGTAGAGTTACAGAAGGAAAAGCAACTATGCCTGCAAATAAAATGCTTACTGATAAAGAATTACAAGAAGGTTTAGTACTCTCATGTCAAGCATATGCTGATGATTTAAAAATCACTTTAGATTTTGATGATGCTTAAAAAAGTTTTGATTTAATAGAAGGGTATTTTACTCATCAATGTTCCTGATTTCATTTATGAAGAAGAAAGAAAGATTAAAAGTAAGACTTACTAATAAATACAGATTAATTGTTTTAAGTGAAAAAACTTTTGAAGAAAAGGTATCGTTTAAGCTTAATCGTTTAAATGTATTGTTTTTAGCGATGTTTTTTACATTTTCCATTATTACTTTTACAATAGCACTTATCGCATATACTTCTTTGAAAGAATACATTCCTGGTTATGAGTATAAAGCTATTGCTACAGAAGCAAAACAGTTAGCTATTCGTACCGATTCGATTAATAATGTCATGGCTTATAATCAAAGGTATTATGAGGTTGTCAAAAAACTATTAAGTGGTGATGAAATTTTTGAAAGTACTTATAACAAAGATTCTTTAACCAAAGAAATTCGTACTAAAATTTCTGAAGAAGACTTACAACCTTCAGAGGTAGAACTTTTACTTCGTAAGGAGGTTGCAGATAAAGAGCGATTTAGTTTAGATGCAACAAATGCAGAAATTGAGGATGATTTTTTACTTGTAGCTCCAGTAAAAGGTACAGTTACTAGCACTTTTAATTATCCATTAGGACATTATGCTATAGATATTGCCGTGGAAAAAGATACTCCAGTAAAAGCTGCGGCAGCAGGAATAATAATTTTTAGTGAATGGACACAGCAAACGGGTTATGTACTTATTATAAAACATTCTTCTGGATTAGTTTCGGTTTATAAACATAACAAAAAGCTTATGGTAAAACAGGCTGATTTGGTAGATGCAGGTGAGGTAATTGCTTTTGCAGGGAATACAGGAGAACTGACTACAGGAACACATTTACATTTTGAGTTGTGGTATAAAAACTCTTCTTTGAATCCTGAGGACTATATAGATTTTAAAAAGTAATACTTACTGTTATGGCTTTAAAAAGTACTGCTGCTAAAATATTTGCTAGTTTCATTCATCGTAGAAATCAAAAGTGGATACAACATCCTATAGCTGCCCAAGAAAAGGTGCGTAAAAATCTTATTAAAAAGGCACTTCGTACAGATTTTGGAAGGGATCATCATTTTGAGTCTATTCATTCTTATGCGGATTTTAAAAAACGGGTTCCTATAAGAGATTATGAGGCATTACGGTTGTATGTCGATAAAATGGTCGCAGGATCTTCCGATGTATTATGGCCAGGTAAACCTTTGTATTATGCCAAAACATCAGGAACTACCAGTGGCTCAAAGTATATTCCCATTACTAAGGAATCTATGCCTATGCATATTAAAACGGCAAGAGATGCGATTTTAAATTATATTTATCAAACAGGTAATTCAGGTTTTGTTGATCATAAAATGATCTTTTTACAAGGTAGCCCAGAGCTATCAGATAAAAATGGAGTACAATTAGGAAGGCTTTCAGGAATTGTAGCTCATTATATTCCTAGTTATCTTAAAAAAAACCGTTTACCAAGTTGGGAAACGAATTGTATTGACGACTGGGAGACCAAAGTAGATGCCATTGTTGATGAAACGCTTATGGAATCTATGGGTATCATTAGCGGTATCCCACCTTGGGTACAGATGTATTTTGAAAAACTCATTAAAAAAACAGGTAAGCCTATAAAAGAAATTTTCCCTAATTTTAAGTTATTTATTTACGGGGGAGTAAATTACGAACCTTACAAATCCATTTTTAAAAAACTCATTGGTACAGACATTCCTAGTATCGAATTATATCCTGCTTCAGAAGGTTTTTTTGCTTATCAAGATCAACATAATGGCGTTTACGAAAAAGGAATGCTTCTGCAATTAGATTCGGGTATTTTTTATGAGTTTATTCGTGTCGAAGACTTTTTAGCCGATAAAAAGGAGGCTAGAATTTGTCTTAAAGATGTAGAAATAGACGTAAATTATGTAATGATTATTTCTACCACTGCAGGACTTTGGGGGTATAATATTGGGGATACGGTCCAGTTTACAAGTATTTCACCATATAGACTTCGTGTATCGGGTAGGGTGAAACATTATATTTCTGCTTTTGGAGAGCATGTGATTGCAAAAGAGGTTGAAGAGTCTTTAAAATATGCAGTTTTAAAAACAAATGCTGTCGTAAATGAGTTTACAGTAGCTCCTATGGTAAATCCAGATTCAGGACTTCCTTATCATGAATGGTTTGTGGAATTTTCTGATACAGATCGTTGTGATAAAGAAGCATTTGCTAATTATTTAAATGAGCAAATGTGTATTCAAAATTCTTATTACAAAGACCTTATTGATGGTAATATTTTAAAACCCTTAGTAGTTACAGTAGTTATTAATGGAGGGTTTAGAACCTATATGAAATCTTTAGGGAAGTTAGGAGGACAAAACAAACTTCCAAGATTATCAAATAATCGCAAAATTGCAGACAAATTACAGGAATCACTTCATAAATATTAAGAGCTTGTTTAAAGGCACTACTTCCTGTAATCCAAAATTTTAAGAACTTAAATCACTTTAAAAAGATTTACATATCTCTAGGTATGCACGTCATTTAAAAGTAAACCAAAACCTGAAATTTTTGAATTACAGTTTGTGTTCAATTTAAACAAGTTCTAAGAGTAAAATGTTAGTTGTGGTATTTGGTTAAAATTATTTTTTATGAAATCCTTTGATTTACAATCTACTACTACAGAGGCACAAGAGAGTAGTAATGCTATAGAACGTATTTTTATTGCTATTAGGCACTTGTTTAATAGAGGGCATTATAAACCTACAGGGCTTTCTGGTAAAACTTTACGTGAAGCTTTGCTTACACTTAGCCCAGAGATTTATGGTACAATTAAACAATCTCAAGTAGAATTAGGGGGAATGCACTATATTTTGGAGCGTTTACCAGAAGGTATTGAAAGTTGTAGGTATATAAAACTTACAAATAAAGATCACTTTCTACACCAAGACCATACTGTAGTTGTTGCTAAAAAACGTCGTAGAGATTGTTACCGAATCAATACAGATACGATCCATATTGAGATTACCCGAGGACGTTCAGAGCTTTATGATATTCTTACGCATTTAACTTTCATGTACATGGAAGCAGATAAGATTAAGAATCGTATGATTGTTCTAGATAACCAAAGTTTAGATGCAACAACTCACAAACCTTCTAGTCAATTGATAAAATGGGGGGATATGGAACAGCTTACAACTACAGATAAGCAGAAAGCAGTTGTATTGTTATCTAAATTACTACAGCATGATATCAAAACTATAGAACAATACTATACTACTTTTGCCTTACCTACAAACCCAAATAAGCTTGTTTCATGGGTTTCGGAGTTGTATAAATGCTCTTTGTTAGAATCTCAGGATATTTCTATGTCTAGAGAGATTTTTTTTACACCAAAGTTACAAAAGTCACTAGGACATCATCTATACTCTGAGCATTGGGCAAAACGGGTAAAAAGTACTTTAGCTGGGTTATCTTTATTAGATCGTCCATTACATATCATAAGTGCTAATATGCACAGTATTCAAAATTATTTATATGCAAAAAAGGTTTTTTCAAGTCAGGTTGAGAAAAGTCATGAATTTGAATTTTTTGAACAGTTGAGTACAAATAAAGCTTATCAAGAGCAAATTAAAACCTATGCCTTGCAAAATGGGATGACCTATTTAAAGGATCAAAGTAGTACGCATATTGATGTTCAAATTTTTGATATGTCTAAGTATTTTGACAATCAAATAAATCAAAAATTTACACAGGATTCCTCTACACCTGTACTTCTTGTTTTTGATTACGCTTTTGGTGAACAAGCCTATGAGGTGATGGATGAATTATTAAAACCTTTGGAAGGTTCTGATAAAAGGGTAAAATATCTCAACGTAGCATCTATTTCTGTAATGGGTAAAGCAGGGATATTAAAAGGAGAAAAAGGGGACATTATGCTTGCTGATTCTCATATTTTAGAAGGAAGTTCGGGAAATTACCCTTTTGAAAACGAATTAAAAGTTTCTGATTTTAACGATTCTGAAATAAAGTGCTATAAAGGAAGTATGGTAACTGTACTGGGTACTTCTTTACAAAACAAAAAATTATTGGAGTTTTTCATGGAATCTACATGGGGAGCTATTGGGTTAGATATGGAAGGGGCTCATTACCAAAAAGCAATTCAAGCGGCTTCAAAAATACGTAAAAGTATTTCTAAAGATGTAAAAGTACGCTATGCTTATTATGCCTCTGATAATCCTATGAAAACAGGAAATACATTAGCTTCAGGCGGACTAGGAGTTACGGGGGTAAAACCTACTTATTTAATCACTCAAAAGATTATTTCTCAAATATTAGAGGGAAATGACACGTTCTTATAAATATAAAAAAAAATGAAATCTAAATCTTCGTATTCAGTTCAAAACAACATAAAGGATATTTCAAATAAATCAGTTGACAATTCCGTATTTTTATTTGAGCGTAAAAATTATAAATATATGTTATTGGGTGTTGCTTTTATTACTATTGGTTTTATATTAATGTCTGGAGGATCAAGTACTAACCCTGAGGTTTTTAATCCAGATATTTATAGTTTTAGGCGTATAAGACTTGCACCTACATTAGTACTTATTGGCTTAGGTATTCAGGTATATGCTATTCTAACAACAACAACAAAAGTTTCAAAAAATAAGAAGTAATGGATATAGTAACAGCAGGTGTTTTAGGGGTAATACAAGGGCTTACGGAGTTTTTACCCGTTTCTTCAAGCGGGCATTTAGAGCTGGGGAAAGCACTTCTTTCGGATACCAGTATTCCAGAGGAATCTTTAAGTTTTACTGTAGTGTTACACTTTGCAACGGCACTTAGTACTATAGTAGTTTTTAGAAAAGATATTATGCTTTTAATTCAAGAGATTTTAACTTTTAAATGGAATACTTCTATGCAGTTTGCTGTTAAGATTATACTTTCCATGATTCCTGCTGTAATTATAGGTTTATGTTTTGAAGAGCAATTAGAACAGTTTTTTTCTGGATCTTTAGTTTTTGTTGGAAGTATGCTTATTTTAACAGCTTTATTGTTAGCTTTAGCCTCTCGTGCTAAGAAGACTCAAAAGCCAGTAACTTTTAAAGATAGTTGTATTATTGGTTTAGCTCAGGCAGTGGCTATGCTTCCAGGAATTTCTAGAAGTGGATCAACAATAGCTACCTCTGTTTTATTAGGTAATGATAAAACGAATGCTGCTCGATTTTCATTTTTAATGGTACTGCCACTTATTTTTGGGAAAATTGCTAAAGATTTAATCAGTGGTGATCTTGATTTCACCCCTGCGGATAGTACAGGCTTAGTAGTAGGGTTTATAACCGCTTTTTTAACAGGTGTTTTGGCGTGTAGATTAATGATTAGGTGGGTGAAAAATAGTAAGTTGATTTATTTTTCCTACTATTGTTTTGTAGTAGGCTTTTTAGCAATCGCACTTTCATAGCTTGTTTAAAGGGAATACAAACTTTAATTCAAAAGTTTACCGTTATTGGTTTACTTTTAAATGATGCGTATATCGAGATATATCAATCTATTTAAAGTGATCCAAGTTATTAAAATTTTGAATTACAGTAAGTAGTGCCTTTAAACAAGCTCTTAGTATCAATTTGTAATTGGTATTAGATACATTATTTTAAAATTAATATCTTCTTTTTATGATCTTTTCTAAAGAGGCTTTTTTAAGCGGAACTTTACTTTTAATAGACAAACCTTTGGAATGGACTTCATTTCAAGCAGTAAATAAAGTTAAGTGGTTGATTCGTAAAAACTTTGATATTTCTAAAATCAAAGTAGGTCATGCTGGTACTTTAGATCCTTTAGCTACGGGCTTGTTACTTATTTGTACAGGAAAATTTACTAAAAAGATCAATGATTTTCAAGCTTTACATAAACAATATACAGGTACTATTAGCCTTGGGAGTACTACTCCTTCGTATGATTTAGAAACACCTATAGACCAATATTACGATACTTCACATATCGAGGCTCAACTTTTAGAAGAGGCACGTTTAAGTTTTCTGGGAAAACAAGAACAATTCCCTCCTGTATTTTCAGCCTTAAAAAAAGACGGTAAACGTTTGTATGAGTATGCTCGGGCTAATCAAGAGGTAACGGTATCAGCAAGAGAAATTACCATTACAGATTTTGATATTTCTTTTAATCAAAAAACTAAAATAGTTGATTTTAAAGTGGATTGTAGTAAAGGAACATACATACGTTCCCTTGCTTATGATTTTGGGAAACGCCTGAATTCAGGAGCGCATTTATCAAGTCTTAGACGCACGAAAATAGGTGAATATGATGTAAGTAAAGCCTTATCTTTAGCTGAATTTGAATCTAAAGTACTAGTAGATAGTGCTATAAAATAAAAACAATCTAGATCATACTTTTTAGCTTTACAAAAAAAAAGAAAGTATAGTCTGTGTTCATTTATATAAAAAAATACTCAAAATGCCAAGAATATTAACAGGAGTACAAAGTACAGGAGTTCCTCATTTAGGAAATTTATTAGGCGCTATATTGCCTGCTATAGAAATGGCAAATGCTTCCTTAGATGCTTCTTTTTTGTTTATTGCGGATATGCACTCACTCACGCAAATTAAAGAAGCAGAGACTCTACGTCAAAATACATTAGCAACTGCTGCTGCTTGGTTAGCTTGTGGATTAGATATCGAAAAATCGGTGTTTTATAAACAAAGTGATATACCAGAAGTTACCGAATTAAGCTGGTATTTAAGTTGTTTCTTCCCTTATCAAAGGCTTACTTTGGCACATTCTTTTAAAGATAAAGCAGATCGATTAGAGGATGTAAATTCAGGACTTTTTACTTATCCGATGCTTATGGCAGCAGATATTTTACTTTATGATGCTGAGGTAGTTCCTGTAGGAAAAGATCAGTTACAACACCTGGAAATGGCAAGAGATGTTGCCTCTAGAGTTCATGCAAAAATTCAAAAAGATATTTTTGTGTTGCCACAAGCAAAAACTAAGGAGCAAACCATGTATGTTCCTGGTACGGATGGCTCTAAAATGAGTAAATCTAAAGGGAATATCATTAATATTTTTCTTCCTGAAAAAAAATTACGTAAACAAGTTATGGGGATTACTACGGATAGCACTCCTTTAGAAGAGCCAAAAAATCCGGATACTTGCCCTGTATTTGCACTTTATAGTTTAATAGGGAGTTCAGATCAAATTTCGGATTTAAAAGCCAAGTATCTTGCAGGTAATTTTGGATATGGACATGCCAAACAACATTTGTTTGAATTGCTACTAGAGCGTTTTGAAAAAGAACGTGTACAGTTTGAATATTATATGAATCATCCTCAAATTGTAGAAGAAGCTTTAGAAAAGGGAGCTGTAAAGGCACGAGTTATTGCTCAAAAAACTTTAGATCGAACTCGTAATGCCTTTGGATTTTAAGGGAAATAAAACATGTTTTTAGAGTTATTAACCCATCAGATTCTACAAAAAGGAATTGCTGCATTTGTAAACTTACAAGTGGTTTTACCCAGTGAACGGGCTTGTGTCTTTTTAAAAAATAAACTGACGGAAAGTTTAGATAAGCAAACGGTAATTTTACCTCAAATAGTAAGTATTTCAACTTTCATAAGTGAACTTTCTGGAATACTTACTATGAATCCTAAGCAACTAGCCTTAGAGTTTTATGAGGTATATAAAATGCATACTCCTGCTTTACAGCAAAAAGATATCGAGCAGTTTTATCAATGGGCAAAGATTTTAATAACAGATTTTAATGAGGTTGATAATCACTTAGTAGATCCCGATTATCTTTTTGATTACCTCTATGAGATCAATTATCAAAAAAAATGGTTTTTAGAAGAAGATAAAACAGAACTTGTTAAAAGTTATCTTTCTTTTTTAAAGAAGCTGCCAAAAATGTATGAGAGTTTTCAAGAAAGACTTTCTAATCAAGGTTTAGGTTATCAAGGTATTCAAAATAAAAGGGCTTTTCAAAGCAAAGAAGCCTTTCTTCAAAAACATAAAAACCGGCAATTTATCTTTGCAGGTTTTAATGCACTTAATAAAGCCGAACAAGAAATTATACAGTATTTTATCTCTCAAGAACGGGCAAGTATTCTATGGGATACCGATTCTTTTTTTATGAAAGATATGGTTCATGATGCGTCCTATTTTCTTAAAAAGTACCAGAAACAAGGTTTGTTCAAAGCTAGCCTTGAGGCTACGAAAAATATAGACTGTTACAGTTCTTTTAAAAATATTAGTATTCTAGGAGCCTCTAAAACCATCGGACAGGTGCGTTTAGTGGCTAGGATATTAGAAAGTTTTTCAAAAGAAAAACTTCAAAAAACAGCTGTAGTTTTGGCAGATGAAGAGATGCTAATACCACTTTTAGAACATTTACCAAGTACAATTACTTCGGTAAATGTGACTATGGGGGTGTCACTAGCTGTTACTCCTTTACAGGCTTTTTTGAATTTATGGTTTGATTTACAAAACGAAAATTTTGAGGGTAAGTATCATTACAAAACCTTAATCCATTTCTTGCAAAATACCTTTACAAAATTGGTTTTTGGAACTTCATTAATAAGTGAAGTTATTGAAAAAATTACCCGTTCTAATTATACTTATTTTACACTTTTAGAGCTTGAAAACTATTTAGGTAAAAGTGATAAATTATTATTATTTTTTGAAAAAAGAACGAATACTATTACCTTTTTAAAGGCCTTAAATGATATTTCACAACTTTTTTTTGAAAAATTGTTAGATTTTCCTTCTAAAGATGTGCAGCGTACTTATGTATGTTTGTTTATGGAAGTACTTTCTGATTTTCAAGATTTTTATAAGCAACAATCGGTACAGTTTTCTATAATACGTTGTCAAAAGTTTTTAAAGGAAGATATTCAAAATAAAAAACTAGATTTTAGAGGTGAGGCACTGGAAGGTTTGCAAATTATGGGGATTTTGGAAACCCGTTGTTTGGATTTTGAGCATCTTATTCTAGTAGGTGTAAATGAAGGTATTTTACCTTCTGGGAGTTCTGGTAATTTAAATAGTTTTATTCCTTATGATTTAAAAATTCAGATGGGAATGCCCACGTTTAAAGAAAAAGAAGCGATTTATTCCTATTACTTTTACCGTTTATTACAACGTACAACAGATGCTTATTTGATTTATAATACGGTTTTAGATGGATTGAATTCAGGGGAAAAAAGTCGTTTTTTACAACAATTACTTCTTGAAGGGCATGCCAATCATACAATCACCCATGAGGTTATTGAAGATACCTCTATTTCTTCATTGTCTGAACCTTTAAAAATAGATAAAACAGCAGATTGTATCGAAAAACTTTTTGACTATGCTAAAAAAGGATTTTCTCCTTCAGCCTTTATAACTTATTTATACAATCCTATAGTCTTTTATCAAAGATATGTATTGGGTATCAAAGAAATTATTACAGAAAGAGAACTTTCTAATAGAGGCTTAGGAACAGTTATTCATGATGTTTTAGAACTTTTTTATAAGCCTTTAGAAAGAAAAACTTTAAAAATAGCTCATATAGATGACATGCTTTCTAAGTTAGAAGGTGCGGTTACTTATCAGTTTAAAAAGTTATATCCAAGTTCCAGTGCTATTACAGGTCAGAATTATATTTATAAAGAAGTAGTGAAATCATATCTTTCCAAATTTTTAAGTTTGGAACGTAAATCTTTAGAAGAGGGGAACGAAATTTACATATTACAAATCGAACCTAAATTCACTACAACTCTTACCCATATTAAAGGAGTAGATTTACAACTTGTTGGTAAAATTGATCGTATTGATCGGTTTAACGGCACTACGCGTATCATTGATTATAAAACAGGGAGTGTTTCTCCAAGTGCTTTAAAAATTAAAGATTTTGAGCTTTTAGCTACCGATTACACGTATAGTAAAGCGCTTCAGTTATTGATTTATAGTTATATGTACACTAAAAAAAATCCATCGTTAACAACAATGGGTATTGAGGCTTATAATATTAGTTTTAAAAAGCTGAATCAAGGGTTTATTCCCTTAATTTTTGAGGATGTAGCCACAAAAACTAAAAGTCAAACGATTACTTCTGATATTCTAAAACAATTAGAAGGTAGTATTAGTAGATTAGTATCTGACATTTTTGATACTGGAATTCCTTTTGAAGAAAACCATTAGAGCTTGTTTAAACTGAATTACAGGAAGTAGTGAGTTTAAACAAGCTCTTAGGTGAGTGGTTTTATTTCAAAGTATAGTAGCTCTTATTTAAATTTTGAAAAGTACTATTTTATGAAACCTTTAAGAAATATTTTATTCTTAGATATAGAAACAACTTCAGGGAAGGCACATTTTGAACAACTATCGAGCAAAGAACAGCTTCTTTTTGCAGAAAAGACCTTATATCAACGGCAAAAAGAAGACCTTACTCCAGAACAATTTTATCATAAAGCAGGGATTTGGGCAGAGTTTGGTAAAGTGATTTGTGTCTCAGTAGGGTATTTTTCAAGTGATTTTCCGTTACAACGTGCTTTTAGAATTACTTCTTTTTACGGAGAAGAAAAAGACGTACTATTGAAAGTAAAAGATTTGATTGAAAATTATTTCTCATCACCACAGCATTATTTGTGTGCTCATAATGGCAAAGAATTTGATTTTCCTTTTTTAGCTCGAAGAATGCTTATTCAAGGAATTATACTTCCAGAGGCTCTTAATACTATGGGGAAAAAGCCATGGGAAGTTCCTTTTCTAGATACGATGGAGTTATGGAAATTTGGTGATTTTAAACATTATACTTCTTTAAAGTTACTTACACATATTTTTGGTATTCCTTCTCCTAAAGATGATATTGACGGTAGTGAAGTTCATGGGGTGTATTATGAGCAAAATGATATTAAACGTATTGTAACTTATTGTGAAAAAGATGTGCTCGCACTCACTCAGGTATATTTAAAGCTTTGTAATCAGAAATTACTTACAGAAGATGAAGTTCAAGTACTTTAATTATACCCATTAATCTTTAAAATCGACATAATAAATCGTTTCTTTTTCCTTTCTACTTTATTAGAGCTTGTTTAAACTCACTA
>WTKB01000292.1 GCA_011524575.1 Aquimarina sp. | reverse complement strand
AAAGTGTACTTATTTCAAATTGTCTTTTAGAATCTATTTAGAGTTTGTTTAAAGGCACTACTTCCTGTATTCCCTTTAAACCAGCTCTAATACCATAACTGAATAATAAAGATTTTATGCCAAATTTAGACCAATTACAACATGCAACAACACAGCGAGAACAATCTAACTTAGAAACACTACTACAAGAAAAAGCAGCACTGGAAGCAAAACATCCTGATATAAAACAGTATTTTGAACTTTGTAAATCAATAGAAACAGACCCCAGATTTAAAACTACAAAAGCTATTGACAAAAACTTGTCGTTATTTAAACAATTAACAAGACAACGAGATATTTATCAGAGAGATCACTCTAAAAAAATCGCACAATATAATAAACTAAACACACAGATTGAGGCACTATCTAGCAGTAGTAATCCCAGTTATTCCAAATTAAGTAGACACACTAATAGACCTTAACACCCATTCAAAGAGATCATACCAATTCTTATTAAGAAACCACATAAGAAATCCCTTTACTGTTAAGCCAATCTAATAGAGGAGCATTTATTTCGAGTTTAATTTTACGACTTTTAAAAGGTAATGCTATTTTTTCTTTGGTATAAACCACTGCCACACTTAAAGGTTTACTACCATTAAAAATCGTTTTTAAATGCTTCTCTAACTCCAATACAAAATCATCGTTTAACTCTTCCAGTAATAATTGAATTTGTAGTTTCTGACTAAACTTAGGTAAAACATCTTCTAAAAGTGTAAAACTGGTACTAGAAAACTGCATACGTGGTTCTCCTAATATTCCTGTTTCTTTATTACGCCAGCCTTGTTTTACTGTGACTTTAACATGTACAAAAGTATTTTTAATCAAATATTCTCTACACTTGATGTACTCATCTCCAAAAATGCGAAATTCATGAGAGCGTTCGTAATCTTCAATTTGAAATAATGCCCAGCCTGTTCCTGTTTTGCTCACCCGATGATCTACACTGGTAATTACCCCTCCAAAAGAAACTTCGCGATTAATAAAGGTATCTAATTTTTCTAAATCGCCTAACTTGGCATTACAAAAAGGCTTTTGTAATGCGTATTTATGGTCATCTAGAGGATGTCCAGAAATATAAATACCTACAACATCTTTTTCTTTGGAAAGTTTTTCTAGAGTCCCCCAAGATTCACATTCTGGAAATTTAGGTTCTTCAAAAAGAACTTCTGAAGTCTCTCCAAACAAACTAAGCTGAGCAGAATTTTTACTTTCCTGGCATTTAGCTCCATATTTTATAGCACGTTCTAAAAACGTAATTCCCTTTTCATCTGTTTGAAAATACTGTGCTCTATGCACACTTGGGTTTAAAGAATCAAAACCACCTGCAAGTGCCAAACTTTCAAAAGCTTTTTTATTTGCTGATCGTAAATCAATACGTTCCGAAAGATTAAATATTGAGGTATATGCCCCTTCTTTTTTACGATTTTCCACAATAGTTTCTACAGCACCACGACCCACCCCTTTGATAGCTCCCATTCCAAAACGTACTGCACCATTTTTATTTACAGAAAACTTATAATAAGATTCGTTAACATCTGGCCCTAGAACTTCTAAGCCCATACGTTTACACTCCTCCATAAAAAAGGTAACTTGCTTAATGTCGTTCATGTTATTGGAAAGTACCGCTGCCATGTATTCGGCAGGATAATGTGCTTTGCAATAAGCTGTTTGATACGCAATCCAAGCATAACATGTAGAGTGTGACTTATTAAATGCGTAAGAGGCAAAAGCCTCCCAATCTTTCCATATTTTTTCTAGAATAATTTTGTCATGTCCTTTTTGTGACGCTTGCTCAATAAATTTTGGCTTCATTTTAGCCAGTGTTGCAATCTGCTTTTTACCCATTGCCTTACGCAATACATCTGCTTCACCTTTAGTAAAATCGGCTAGTTTTTGAGAAAGTAACATTACTTGCTCTTGATATACCGTAATTCCATAGGTTTCAGAAAGGTATTCCTCACAAGCTTCTAGGTCGTAGGTAATGGTTTCCTGTCCGTGTTTTCGAGCAATAAAACTCGGAATATATTCCATAGGCCCT
This sequence comes from Aquimarina sp., assembly GCA_011524575.1. Classification (GTDB taxonomy): domain Bacteria; phylum Bacteroidota; class Bacteroidia; order Flavobacteriales; family Flavobacteriaceae; genus Aquimarina. The sequence goes on along the minus strand of WTKB01000292.1, from coordinate 3,054 downwards.
GGACGGTACAGTGCATTCATTGCAATAAGATCACCAAATACAGTAGGTTTTAATGCTCGCATGTGTTTTTGCATCCCTACAGATTCGTACTGAAACACACCTACAGTTTCACCTCTTTGGAAAAGTTCATAAGTTTTTTGATCGTCTAATGGGAAGTTTTCAGGATCAAGTTGAATGTTATATTTTGATTTTACAATCTTAACCGTGTCCTTAATCAGTGTAAGGGTCTTTAAACCTAGAAAATCCATTTTTAAAAGACCTGCATCTTCTACCACAGCGTTATCAAACTGCGTACAATACATTTCAGAATCTTTCGCAAGGGCTACAGGAACAAACTTTGTAATATCATCTGGAGTAATAATCACTCCACAAGCATGAATTCCTGTATTACGAACCGATCCCTCAAGTACATGAGCTTGATTAATCACCTCAGAGGCTAAAGTATCTCCATTTGAAACTTCTATGAGCTGATTGATTTTTTCTAAATCATCACTACGAAATTTTTCCTGTAACTGCTTTTGAGAAACTCCTATAATTTTTTTAAGCTTCGTATTAGGAATTAATTTTGCTAAATAGTCGGCCTCTGAAAGATGCAAGTCCAATACCCGTGCTGTATCTCGTATAGCTGACTTAGCGGCCATAGTACCATAAGTGATAATTTGAGCAACTTGATTGGCTCCGTATTTATCAATCACATAATCCATTACCTTAGAACGACCTTCATCATCAAAATCAATATCAATATCAGGCATACTTACCCTATCTGGGTTAAGAAAACGCTCAAAAAGCAAATCGTATTTTATAGGATCTAGATTGGTAATCCATAAACAATACGCCACTGCCGAACCTGCTGCTGACCCCCTACCAGGACCTACAGATACTCCCATTTCTCGTGCTGCTCGTATAAAATCCTCAACAATTAAAAAATAACCAGGATAACCCGTGTTTTCAATTACTTGAAGCTCAAAATTCAAACGCTCTTCTATAGCTGGAGTGATTGTTCCGTAACGTTTTTCTGCTCCTTGAAACGTAAGATGCTTTAAATATTTATTCTCTCCACGTTTACCACCATCCTGAGTATCTTCTGGAAAAATAAATGCTTCTGGTATTTCAAAAGCAGGAAGCAATACGTCTCTTACTAAAGTATAAGAAGTTACTTTTTCAATAAGATGTGTAATATTTATAATTGCTTCTGGAAGGTCTTGAAACAAAGCTTTCATCTGTTCTGGAGACTTCAAATAATATTCGTCATTACTTAATCCATAACGAAAACCTCTTCCCCTACCTATGGGTGTTGCTTTCTTCTCGGAATCCTTTACACAAAGTAAAATATCATGAGCATGAGCATTTTCCTTAGCCACATAATAACTATTATTAGTAGCTATAAGTTTAACATCATGTTTTTTAGCAAGACTAATAAGCGTAGGATTTACCCGATCCTCATCCTCTTGACCATGACGCATGATTTCAATATATAAATCGTCTTCAAAAGTATTTTTCCACCATACTAAAGCCTCTTCAGCTTGTTTTTCTCCAACATTTAAAATCTTACTAGGAACTTCTCCATAAAGATTTCCTGTAAGCGCAATAATATCATCTTTATATTGTGCTACAATTTTTTTATCAATTCTTGGAACATAATACTTCCCATCCACAAAAGCGATGGAAGACATTTTTGCTAGATTATGGTAGCCGTTTTTATTTTTGGCAAGCAATACAATTTGATACCCGTTATCTTTTTGTTTTTTATTGGTATGATCCTCACAAACGTGAAATTCACAACCTACAATAGGTATTAAATCTTTAGGAGGAATTGGTAGTTCATTTAAAGGTTCTTCTCCTTCTTGTAAATTACCTTCTTGGGTACGATTATAGCGTTCCTGTAAACTATTATAATAGGCTGTCTGTTTTTTATTATGTCCTAATACTTTACTTACAAATTGAAACGCCCCCATCATATTGGCATGATCTGTAAGAGCAACCGCACGAGAACCTTGTGCTATTGCGGTATTTACTAACTGATCTATACTTGTAGTTGATTGTAATACCGAAAATTGGGTGTGATTGTGTAAATGCGAAAAATCTACGGCATTCAGTAATTCTATATTTGCTTCTAATTCTTGGGTACTTAACTGATCACTTGTACCTAATTCCCGCTGTATTCTAGCCTTTATTTTTTCAGAAGCTTTCTTAAGATTGGTATGTTTTAAACCAATACCCTTAATAGTTGTTGGCTGTGCTTCACGGAAATTAGTAAAATAATCAGGAGTTACTTGAAGCTGAGTACTGGAATAATGCCCCCTTCGTATTAATTCTAAAAAACAACGTGAAGTCGCCTCTACATCTGCTGTAGCATTATGAGCCTCAGCAAATGGCTCTCCAAAAAGAAACTCATGAAGTTCCGTAAGGCTAGGTAATTTAAATTTCCCTCCTCGACCTCCTGGAATTTGGCAAAGTGTCGCAGTAGCTTCGGTACATGTATCTAAAACAGGAAGTTCTTGTAAAAGATTGGTGTGGCTTTCACGGTAAAACTCCGCCCCCATAATATTCACATCAAAACCTACATTTTGACCCACAACAAAAGTGGTACGTTGTAAAATCTCATGAAATTTAGCAAGTACTTCTTTTAAAGAAATTCCTTGTTCCGTAGCTAACTCTGTAGATATACCATGAATTTTCTCGGAATCAAAAGGAATATTAAACCCATCAGGACGTACTAAATAATCTTGATGCTCGATACAATGCCCTTCGGCATCATGTAACTGCCATGCTATTTGAATACATCTAGGCCAATTATCTGTATCAGAAACTGGTGCATTAAAATTTTTAGGGAGTCCAGTTGTTTCAGTATCAAAGATTAAGTACATACGACTAAGGGAGTGTTTTTGAGATTTATACCAATTAATCATTAAAATCGAAATAATAAATCGTTTCTTTTTCCTTTCTACTTTATTAGAAAAATAAACCGTAGCTAAGGCTATGCTTGATTTTTATAATATGTATAAAGAAAAAATACTTCTATTTATTTTATATCAATTTCAAAGATCAATTGGT
>WTKB01000369.1 GCA_011524575.1 Aquimarina sp. | reverse complement strand
ACCGTACCTAATACAATAGTATAAGGAAAAGCCATTTTTACCATTTTCATGTACGATAAACCAATAAGTGGAGCTAATGCCGAAGTCAATAAAAACAAAAAGGCAGCTTGTCCATTTGGTGTAGCTACACTTGGTAGGTTTGTTCCTGTGTTAATAGCAACAGCTAATTTTTCAAACTGAGCTCTATCAATTATACCATTGGTAAAAGCGGTTTTAACCTCTCCAATGTAAACTGTAGCTACAAATACATTATCGCTAATCATCGACAAGAAACCATTAGCTAAATAAAATATAGCAGGCTGATCAGTCGGATCCATAGAAAGTGCCCAATCTATGATTGGCTTAAATAAGTGTTGGTCATGAATCATGGCTACCACCACAAAAAACACCACTAATAAACCTGTAAAAGGTAGAGCTTCTTCAAAGGCTTTACCCAGTGAATGTTCGTCAATAATACCCGTAAAAGCCGTTTGGAAAATAATTAACGCCAATCCAATAAAACCAACAGGAGCAATATGAGTGGCCAATCCAATAATTAATAAAATAGCGGCTACCGCTTGTACTTTTAAAGCGTATTTTTCCATAACCGTACGCTTTTGATCTTGTTCTAAAGTATAATTTTCAATAATCGTACGCACAGGTAAAGGTAATTTCTGACCAAAACCAAAACTATTTGTGACCTCTAAAACAACAGTAGTAATTAATCCACAAACGAAAACAATCATAGTAATAGGTGCCATTTTAAGGAAAAACTCAATAAAATTCCAACCCAATCGCTCAGCAATTAACAAGTTTTGAGGTTCACCTACCTTAGTACACACCCCTCCTAGTGCTGTACCAACAACACCATGTATTACCAAACTCCTTAAGAAACTACGAAATTGCTCTAAAGTTTCACCACTTAACTGATCGGTATCTGGGTTTCCGTCATTATTAAAATCAGCCTCTTGGCTCGAATGTATTTTATGATACACGCCGTAAAAACCTACAGATACACTAATAAGAACGGCCGTTACCGTAAGAGCATCTAAAAAAGCGGATAGTACAGCTGATAAAAACACAAAAAGCAAGGAAAGGCTAAGCTTAGACTTAATTTTTGTAAATACTTTACTAAAAATAAACATAAGTAGCGGTTTCATAAAATAAATACCTGCTACCATAAAAACAAGGAGGAGGATCACCTCTAAATTTTGAGCAACCTCATGATAGGCGTTATGTGGGGATGTGAGTCCTAAAGCCAAGATCTGGATAGCTAAAAGCCCACCCGATTGTAATGGATAGCACTTCAATGCCATCGCAAGACAAAAAATAAATTCAGCAATAAACCCCCAAGAAAGAACGGTATGTGCAAGATGATGATCTAAAAAAACAGGCAATAAAAAGAACAAAATAGTGTTTCCTATCAAAAAAGATAGCATGGTAGTTTTAAACCATTTTGGGGAACTTCCTAAAAAAGAATTATACATAAACTTATATTTTAATCTTCACAAATATAAAATTACTACTCTTTTAAAAAAATCATAAGGCTTAAAAATTGAAGGGATTAATATTAAATTATCTATTCTTTAAAAAAATAGAATTAAATAGATGGTTAAATGATAAATAAGCAACTATTTAAATAAATTACTAAACAATAATCAATTAATCTTTGATTCTATTGAAAGATCTATTATTTTTAAGGGATATTTAGAGTTTGTTTAAAGGGAATACGAACTGTAATTCAAAAGTTTAAGGTTTTGGGTTACTTTTAAATGATGCACATACAGAGACATGTAAATCTTTTTAAAGTGATCCCAATTCTTAAAATTTTGGATTACAGGAAGTAGTGCCTTTAAACAAGCTATTAGTCAATAATTACAAAAAACTCCTCTAAATAATGAATTTTCAACTTACAGAAGAACACATAATGATTAAACAAGCAGCTAAAGAATTTAGTGAGAAAGAGTTGCTACCAGAAGTCATCGATAGAGATCGAAAAGAAATTTTCCCTTATGAACAAGTAAAAAAAATGGGGGAACTAGGGTTTATGGGAATGATGAATACTACGCAATATGGTGGAGGGGGTATGGATACCCTGTCTTATGTATTAGCACTTGAAGAAATTTCTAAAATTGATGCCTCCGCAGCAGTAATTATGTCGGTAAACAATTCACTAGTATGCTGGGGATTGGAAGAATATGGAAACACCAAACAAAAAGAAAAGTATTTAGAACCTCTTGCCTCAGGAAAAAAACTAGGCGCTTTTGCACTTTCTGAACCCGAAGCTGGTAGTGATGCGACTTCACAAAAGACTACTGCTATTGAAAAAGAAGATCATTATCTATTAAATGGTACTAAAAACTGGATTACAAACGGAGGTACTGCCGACTATTATTTAATCATTGCACAAACTGATGTTTCTTTAAAACATAAAGGAATTAATGTTTTTATTGTTGAAAAAGGTTGGGAAGGTTTTGAAATAGGTCCTAAAGAAGAAAAATTAGGTATTCGAAGTAGCGATACCCACTCCTTGATTTTTAATGATGTGAAAATACCTAAAGAAAATAGATTAGGACCAAATGGTTTTGGATTTAAATTTGCAATGAAAACCCTTGCAGGTGGTCGGATAGGGATTGCAGCTCAAGCATTAGGAATTGCACAAGGTGCCTACGAACGTGCCTTAGCTTATTCTAAAATCAGGAAATCTTTTGGAACTGAAATTTGTAACCACCAAGCCATTGCCTTCAAACTAGCTGATATGTACTCTCAAATTCAAGGTGCTCGTCTATTAGTATATCAATCTGCAGTAGATAAAGACAACGGAAATAATTATGATCTTTCTAGTGCTGTGGCAAAACTAGCAGCCTCAAAAGCAGCTATGGACGTTACCATTGAAGCAGTGCAAATTCATGGCGGTAACGGGTATGTAAAAGAATACCACGTCGAACGACTTATGCGAGATGCAAAAATCACACAGATTTATGAAGGGACTAGTGAGATTCAAAAAATTGTAATTTCTAGAAGTATTTTAAAAGATTAAATTTGTGTTGATAAATCCTACTAGAGCATACCTATACATGCCCTAGATTAACATATTATTTATGAATAATCATGCACAATTAAAGCGAGAAGCACGATATGGGCTTCCTGCAGCAGATCAGATTTTATACAACAGGCACTACATACTTGGATATTCGTACTATTTTAGACAAGCTAAATGGGCTTTAGAAATTATCGATCCTGATAAAAGTCAGGTTAAAAGAGTAAATAATTTTAGGTCTGATTATCGCATTCCTGAAGCTTTTAGAGCTGATAAAGAAGTTTATGAAAACTCTGGCTACGAACGAGGACACTTAGTTGCAAGTGCTAACCAAATTGAAACGCAAATTCAAAATAGCGAAACTTTTTTACTTTCTAATATGTGTCCTCAAAAACCAGAATGCAATAAAGGGGCATGGAAAGAATTAGAAGATGCTGTTCGTACATTAAACAATAGTAGTAAAGTATTAGAAACATATGTAATTTCTGGACCTCTCTTTTATTTCGATAAAGAAGTCGTAATGATGGGGTCCGAGAATTGCAAAGTAAGTTTACCTATTCCTCATGCTTTTTTTAAGTCTGTACTTATCGAAAAGAATACAGGAACGATAAATGTGTGGTCATTTATTATTCCTAATGAAACGGATTTTAATCAAGAATTATCTACCTATTTAGTAAAAACAACAAAAGTTGAGAAAATTGCAGGGATCTCGTTATGGGAAACCTTACTAGGTACAAAAATAAGCAAGAAAAAAAACCGCATTACTAAGATGTGGAAATATTAGAGCTTGTTTAAACAGGCTCTAAACAAGCTCTGAAATAATTCTTTATTAAAAATAAACACATCAATGGTTTCCAATAGCCCCTTAGCAGAACGGATGCGTCCTAAATCTCTAGATGATTTTGTAGGACAATCCCACCTTTTAGGAGAAGAAGGAATATTAAAACGACAAATACTTTCAGGAAGATTACCGTCTATTATTTTATGGGGGCCTCCAGGAGTAGGAAAAACGACACTAGCTCAAATTATTGCTACCACTACAAAACGCTCTTTTTATAGTTTGAGTGCGATTAATAGCGGTGTTAAAGATATTCGGGAAGTTATTTCAAAAGTTAAAAACAACCACGGACTTTATACCACCCAAAATCCCATTTTATTTATAGACGAAATTCATCGCTTTTCTAAATCACAACAAGACTCACTTCTTGAAGCTGTTGAAAAAGGATGGATTACTCTTATTGGAGCAACTACAGAAAACCCTAGTTTTGAGGTGGTTTCTGCATTACTTTCTCGTTCACAAGTATACGTCTTGAAAACTTTAGAAATCAAAGACCTCGAAACAATCATTTATAAGGCACTTCAAAATGATCTTATTTTAATAAATAAAAAAATAAAACTCAAAGAAACGGAAGCTATTTTACGCTTATCTGGAGGTGATGCTCGAAGGCTACTAAATATACTTGAACTGGTGTGTAATACTGCTTCTAGCGATACTTATTTGGAAATAGATAATATACTTGTAGAACAAACCATTCAAAACACACCGCTTAACTATGATAAAAATGCCGATACACACTACGATATTGCTTCAGCACTAATTAAATCTATTAGAGGCTCTGACCCCAATGCTGCGGTATATTGGCTTGCACGTATGATTAACGCTGGTGAAGATGTGAAATTTATTGCTCGTAGATTACTTATTTCGGCCTCTGAAGATATCGGACTTGCTAATCCTACAGCTTTAGTAATCGCAAATAACTGCTTCAATGCTGTAAGTGTTATTGGTTTTCCTGAATCCAGAATTATATTAAGTCAATGTGTAATTTATTTAGCAACATCTGCCAAAAGTAACACGGTATATCAGGCGATTAATTCGGCTCAGGATCTAGTAATAAAAACTGGAAATCAACCTGTACCCTTACACCTTCGGAATGCTTCTACAAAATTAATGAAAGATTTAAACTATGGTTCTGATTATAAATATGCACATGAATACCAAGGGAATTTCATCGATCAGGAATTTTTCCCAGAAACATTATCAAAAACACAACTATACCACCCAGGCAAAAATGCTAAAGAAAATAGTATTCGTTCTTGGTTAAAACAATTATGGACTAA
>WTKB01000093.1:4051-5157 GCA_011524575.1 Aquimarina sp. | reverse complement strand
CTGTAAATAATTTTCAATTACCATCAAAAACAAATGATGGGCGTTATTCTTCTCCAATTGAGCATAGAGAAAACAACAAAAAATTTAAAGGAAAAATAGAAAAAAGATTAGAAAAATCATCAAAACTCAAAAGTCCAGGACAAGCACAAGCACAACTAATACAATATGAAGCATTAGTTGATCATTGTAATAATTTATATCACGAAGCTAAAGAAGCTATTCAGGATATTTTTGAAAAGATAGTTTCAAATCCTTTTTTAGCTAAGAAAACTGCAAAGGCATTAATAGAAAAGCTTAATAATACTCATCAAGGAAATTATCAATCGGAATTATTTATGCCGATAGCACAACTTTATGATGCTATTGGAGAAGAAAATCTTAATACACTTCTAGACTTTATAATTGAAGAATATTCAAATTCTTGTACAGCTGAGACTATGCAAGAACTAGAAAGTAAAACACAAACTTCAGAAAGTGAAGAATTTATTGACAATCATCCTGATTTAAGATACACACGTGGTAATTTGAATGTTGGTTTAGGTTTTAAATTGTACGAGGTTGAATTTCTTGCCGCAAATGATCGTGAAGACTCCATTAAACAACCTGCTACTTATTCAGTGCCATCTATTACAGATTTACTTGGTCATGTTCGTAATTACCGTACTCAGCAATTAATAGGTGAAGCCACAGCTCAGGGAGTATTAAATACACAAGATTCACGACTGATAGAAAGAGATTTGGAATATGATATGTTAACGATTTATCAAAATTTAGCAAATCGTCCTTTTCAATCTTTGGATTTAATAAAGAAAATTAATGATGGTTCATATCGAGGAGAAACACAATCTCCTTTTTATGTTGCGTGTAAACTTCTTTCAGATGCTCTTGGGGCAAATGCCGAAACCTTACCAAAATATGTGATAGATTATTATCAAAACAATGCAGTTTCAACTCCAAAACCTAGTTTTTTAGATCGTAAATTTGCAGATCCTAAAGTAATTGATGGTACTTATAGAAAAGATCCAATGTTTAGGGTTATGTTTTCAAATATGTATCAAGTTTTATCTAAAGCAAACGCAAGATTTCCGCAGGTAGAGCAAGTTCGT
>WTKB01000093.1:0-3951 GCA_011524575.1 Aquimarina sp. | reverse complement strand
ACAAACACCACCACCTAGTTATGCAGAAATGATGCGTGCAGGTGCACCAGGACCTTCTTCACCAAATAGAGGAAGAACAGTTACTAGAAGATAAGTGAATCTTTAGGTAGCTACTATTTATAAAAAGAGGGATTTTTGCATTTTTGCAAAAATCCCTCTTTTTGGTATTATACCAATAGGTATTATTTTTTTCTAAAGAAAAGTTCTATAGGTACGCCATTGAACTCAAATTCTTTACGAAGTTGATTTTCAACAAAACGTTTATAAGGATCTTTAAGGTATTGTGGCAAATTACAGAAAAATACAAACTTAGGCTGTTTGGTCGGTAATTGCATGCAATATTTAATTTTTACAAACTTCCCTTTATAAGCAGGTGGAGAGTAATATTCAAAAATAGGAAGCATTACTTCATTAAGCGTGCTTGTTTTTATCTTTTTCGAACGATTTTCGTGTACTTTAATAGCTGTTTCGATGGCTTTAAAAATACGTTGTTTGTTTAATACGGATATAAATACGATAGGGACATCAGTAAAAGGTTCAATTTGTTTACGTATATGTGCTTCGAAATGTTTCAGTGAATTTTGATCCTTATCTGGGATTAAATCCCATTTATTAATAAGGATAACAATACCTTTATTATTTCTTTGTGCAAGCCAAAAAATATTTTGAACCTGTGCATCAAAACCACGTGTAGCATCGATAACTAACAGGCATACATCTGCGTTTTCAATAGATCGTATGGAACGCATTACTGAGTAAAATTCTAAATCTTCTTTTACCTTAGATTTTTTACGGATTCCTGCAGTGTCGATAAGTTTAAATTCAAAACCAAATCGATTATAAATCGTATCGATAGAATCCCGAGTAGTACCTGCTACATCAGTAACGATATTACGCTCTTTTCCAATAAGTGCATTAATAAAAGAAGATTTTCCTGCATTGGGTCTACCAACCACAGCAAAACTAGGAAGTTCCTCTTCTTGTATGGAGTTTTCTGGTTCTGGTGGTAATTTTTTTATGACTTCGTCAAGCAGTTCTCCTGTTCCACTTCCATTAATACTAGATAAGGTATAATAATCACCCAGTCCCAGATTGTAAAATTCTAAAGCGTCATTTATTTTATCAGGATTATCGACTTTGTTTATAGCTAATACTACAGGCTTTTTTGATTTCCTAAGTAGTTTGGCAACATCAGTATCCATTCCAGTAAGTCCATCATTTACATCTACTAGAAATATAATAACATCCGCTTCTTCGATAGCTAATACTACCTGTTTATCAATTTCTTCTTGAAAAACATCATCGCTACCTTCTAAATATCCTCCGGTATCAATCACAGAAAATTCTCTACCACACCATTCTGATTTTCCATAATGACGGTCTCTAGTTACACCACTTTGGGCATCGACAATGGCTTGACGACGTTCTATAAGTCGGTTGAATAAAGTGGATTTTCCTACATTAGGTCTTCCAACAATTGCAACAATTGCATTCATGGGCTGCGAGTTTTTGAAAACGCAAAAATACGTTTTTATTTTAAAACAAGTTTTTAATACCAATTGATCTTAAAGATTAATTGGTACAAGTTGAAAGGATGTTGCGCTATCCATTTTTATGGATTATTCACTAGTAGTGTTGTTCTGGTTTTTAAATACAGGTATTTTAATTCCTAAGTAAATATCTACCCCTTTAAGCTCATCGTTAAATAAAGCTCCAATTATGGAATTTGACCCAACATATAAAGGACCTGCACGTAGTCCAAGACCATAATTCATCCCCGTATATTCATGGTATGAAATAGGTAACTGTACGCCTAACCATTTTTGTTCTATTCTTGGTGTAAGAGCTATCGTATTTGCAATACTTGTTGTGTTTGCTTTTTGGCTCGCCACCACGGAATAGTCTGTGTTTAGATTTAAATAGATATTTTTAGTTATGTTCCAATCGACAGTTAAATGAAACATTGTTGGTAGTGCAGCATCACTGGCGTTAGAATTATCAGAAATTCCATAGATAGCTTCAAGATCTTCAGCGTTTTCTATATTTTCAAAGTCTGATTTAGTAACCGTCTGATTTAAATTATATATTTTAGAGGTGTTTTGATATTTTACAGTTCCAAAATCAGTAATCGAAAGACCAACTTTTAATAAGTAGTTGAAATCTTCATCTTTTTTTGCTCCTGGAAAAGGGTAGAAGTTATCTTTTTTTGTTTTTGGGTGCCATTCGTATTCAACTCCTAAATCAAGTCCTACACCCCATGCATCTCCTAAAACTTCAAAATCTTCAAAGTCATTTTCTAGATTATCACTATAACCATACTCTAATGCTCCAGTACTTGTAATTTCCTCATTAGTGGTACTATAGTCAATAGAAAAATCATCAGAATATGCATATGCACTTCCAAGTCCTTGTAGGTATTTAATACTTGCTCCTCCTGTAACTATGTGTTTCTTTCCTTTGTATAAAATTCTAGAGTAACTGATTCCAAGTTCTGCCCATATATTTTGTTTAAGACTTAGGTTTTGTTCGGAAATTGAAAAATTTTGTGTTTGATCAAAACCATCTATAAGTGTTTTAAGATCTGTTCCACTAATTCCAAATACACCTGTAAAAGATCGCCCTCTTGTAAAAAGAGCAAGTTTACTTTTGTCGTTTAACGAAAATAGTACCGATGGCCCTAAAATATCAATTTGTGCATAGGCATTGTTGCTGGATGTAGCTGTTATTGTTGCTTCATCGTTAAAGTTATACGCTCCACCAAGTGCCTCAAAAAGAGAGATGCCATAGTAATCATTACCTATATTTGCTCCAATTCCAAAAAAGTTAATATCTAATTTTATAGGACTTTCTTGGCTACTTGCAGGGTTTCTAAGTACACTAAATACCCCTTTGTAGTTGTCTGATAAAAGTCCTGTATAGGTTTGAGCATTTATACATAATTGTACAAAGCAAAATAGAAATATAGTGAGTTTATATTTTGTATTCATCTAGTATAATATTATTTAAAGTTGTAAAAGTGCTAATACTATTGAAATTATAACAGTAAAATGTTACAAAACAATATTTTGATCATAGATTAAATGGTATTATCTCTTTCTTTGATTTCGTTGGTTTCTCAGTTTAGGTTTAGGGGGATGTATTGGTTTAGGCTTGTAACTTGCTTTTTGATCTTGTTTTTCACTTTTAGAATTTAAACCCGCTATAGCCTGTAATTGTTCAAAAAATATATCATGATTGATTCCATTTTTAAGTAGCATACTTTCATCTATAGTTCTTTTTTGTAAATCAGGGGGTTTTGTTAGCGCCTTACGAGGTCTAACTTTTGAGTTAAGGCTTATTATTGTGTAAAATACTGGGGTAGGGATAATATCTTTGAATAATAGGGCACTTCTAGCAACTTTATTGGAAAGATTCGTTAGTACTGTTGGTAATTTTTTGTAGCTCTTTTGTAATTTTTCTTCTTTAGGCATTTTGTATTACGGTTTGTAATCTGCTTAAATGTAAGCAATTTTTTTTGGAACTGCTTTTTAATACCTTTTAAAACAGTAGAAAAAGTTAAAATAAGGTGTTTTAACAGGATGAATACACATGAAATTTCAACTTCCTAGTAATAAAATAAAAGTAGTTTGTAATTAAAAAAACATGAAAGAAAACGAAGCCATAGATATAATTTATGAGGGTTTGATAGGTGATAAATCAATACCTAATGATCTAAGAATGAATAAAAAGTTGGATTATCACAGATTAGAAAACATAGTGTCGGCAATTAATTTTTTAATCATTTTCTACAAAGAAAAATCAAGTATACCCAAAAAATTAGCTTATTGTTTTGTAGATGTCTATGGTTTGTTCCAATTTAAACAAGATTTTTTTTCTGAAGAAATACTTATTGAATATGAAAACATAGGTGTAAAGTTACAAGAATTAGGTTATCAGCTATTTAACGTTTAT
>WTKB01000002.1 GCA_011524575.1 Aquimarina sp. | reverse complement strand
TAATTATCAATAGATTCAAATGATTACTGAGAATCTTGTTTAAACATGGTCTAAGCTATTACTTCCTTCTAAAGTTATATCTAAAAATTTTTCACTAGAATATTTCGTTAATTTGCAAGAGCTTAATTTACTCTCAATTGTTATAAGTTCTCTCTCTTGAAATTTAGAGGTTTCAAAACATCCTCTCAAAATAGAATAAGTACAAAAAAAACCTAATATAGAATATATTCTGAATTTTTTTAAAATATAAAGATCTTCCAATTTTTAAATATATTAAATGATCAAAAAATATATTCAACTAATAAAACAATCTATTCCTTGCCTTGTCCTGAAATAGGTTTACACAAAAATGTAAATTCATTTCAGGACAAGACACATAGATTACTTTTTTTGGTGCAAGTTATACGCATTGGCTTGCGCTGTAGGAGTAATTAAAATATCATTAATATTCACATGAGGAGGGCTTTTTACAATATGTAAGATACTTGCCGCAATATCCTCAGCTACTAAAGGTTGGTATCCGTCATAAACTTGATTAGCTCTTTCAATATCTCCTTTGAACCTTACGGACGAAAATTCGGTATTTACAGCACCAGGACTCACCGATGAAACTCTAATACCATAGGGTAAAAAATCTACTCTCATTGCCTTTGTTAAGGCATCAACAGCGTGTTTAGAAGCACAATAAACATTTCCATTAGGATATACCTGCGTTCCTGCAATAGAACTGATATTGATAATCTGTCCAGAACCATTTTTAATCATGGTATTAGCTACTGCTTTACTCACTATAAGCAGTCCACGAACATTGGTGTTCATCATCGTATCCCAGTCTTCCAAATTTCCTTTGTGTAAAGGGTCTAATCCTAATGATAGTCCTGCATTATTGATTAAAATATCTATTTGTTCCCACTGTTCTGTCAAAGTTTCAATACCTTTTTTAATTTGATCTTCTTCTTTAACATCCATTTGTAATAGAATAGGCTCAGGAGCGTTTAAGTCACAGATTTCTTGATGTAGTGTTTGTAACTTCTTTAACCTTCTGCCTGTAAGTGCTAAGTGGTAACCTTCTTTTGCTAGAGAAATTGCAGTAGCTCGACCAATACCCGATGTCGCCCCAGTAATAAGTACTTTTTTCATTAGGAATTATTTTTTATAAAGTTGATTTCAATGTGCAAATCTATTACGTATTTACTTAATTTAGAGATTGTTTAAACAAGCTCTTAGAAAATTTTGTACCCAATTTGGATACCCCATCTAAAGAAAAAATCGGGTCCTTCGTTAAATAATGGAGAGTCGCTAGATATTCTGAAATTACGTCCTACACCTACTCCTACATCAAAGTTGAAGCCATTATTTGCAATAAACTTAGCACCACCACCAAAACCAATTCCAAGGTCTTTGTAGGTGTTTTTTAGTATTTTCGTTACATTTTCAAGATCGTCGATATCCTGTTCGTTTTTAGCATGAGTAGTATGTTGGAAAAAAGCCTCCATATACAAACCTTTAGAACGGGTTTGCATATTATTGAAAAAATATTGGCGGTAATAAGGGGTAAATGCTGCTTTTTCATAAAGTTTATCTGTAGGAGAGTCAAATCTAAAAAAGGTACTAAGTCCAAGACTCGAATAATCATTTAATGCGTATTCATAACTGATTTCCATAGCAGGAACAACTAATGCAGAAAGTGCATCTATTTTAATTTCATGTGCATTATTGGTGCGTTGTCCGTAACTTGTTAGTACAGTGTTTAAAAAAATAGATAGAAGTGCTACTTTAAAGATGGTTTTCATAATAAATTATTTTGATTTTAAGATTGATTTTTAGCTGTTTTTGTTAATTATTGTCTTGTAGACTAAAACAATAATTTATTGTGCTGAGATTGTATATATTAGTTGAAACAACTCTTATATACCATAATACCTAACGCAAATGTAAAGGTATAAAATCAATGATTCAAAAAAAATCAAATACGACATCATATTCATCTCCTTTTGTGAATTTTATTCATCAGATTAAATAAAGTATTTTTGTGATGCGATTACGTTTTTGATTTGAGCCCTTTTTTAGTAAGCTCTTATTTAATTAAAAAGTTTCAATACTAGATGTATAAGATATCAAAAAAAACCCTTAAAGATTTAGAATTTAACATCATACAACAACAGTTGTCTGAGTATTGTTTTACGGAAATAGGGAAGCAAAATGCGTTGAAGTTAACACCATTTACTGCTCCAGATCTTGTAGAACTAGAGTTAAGTTATACCTTCGAGTATTTATCTTCAGATTTACAGGCGACTTCCATACCTAACCATGGATATGATGTCATTGATAAAGAATTGAAACTTTTAGAAGTTAACAATTCATTTTTAGAAACTCTTGGGTTTAAAAAGCTTGTTGCATTAAATCGTACTGCAAACGAGTTACTTTCATTTTTTAAGAAACAGATAGAATTTTATCCTAATTTACAGGATTTATCAAGTAAATATACGTTCACAACAGCAGTTATTGAATTTGTCGATACTGTTATTGATCGTTTTGGTGAGGTGAAATCAGATGCTTCCACAGATTTAGCAATTATACGTCGTCAAATTAACGACGTACAAGGCAAGTTAAACGGAAGTTTTGGTAGGGCGTTAAGAGGATATTTATCTCAAGGTTTTTTAGATGAGATTAAAGAAACCGTTGTGGATAATAGACGTGTTCTCGCTGTAAAATCTATGTATCGAAAAAAGGTAAAGGGTGCTGCACTCGGAAGCTCAAAATCAGGGAGTATTGTATATATCGAGCCCGAAGAAACTAGGATTCTTAATAATAGCCTCACAGATCTTCTTTATGAGGAAAAGCAAGAAGTTATTAAAATTTTAAAGCAACTCACGGATCGTATTCGCCCATTTGCACCAATACTTAACGAATATCAAGAGTATTTAAGTACTATAGATCTCATAGCAGCAAAAGTATTATATGGTAAATCTTATAAAGGAGTTGTAGTTAAGTTATCTAAAGCAAGAGAACTAACTTTAAAAGAGGCTTATCACCCCTTACTATTACTTAGTAATTTAGAAAAAGGAGCACAAACTTTTGCTCAAGATATTCAATTACGAAAAGAAGATCATCGAATTATTGTGATTTCTGGCCCTAATGCGGGGGGTAAAAGTATTACGTTAAAAACAGTAGGATTGTTACAAGTAATGTTTCAATCAGGTATGTTAGTACCTGTTCATCCATATAGTACTTTTTGTGTTTTTACCTCAATTCTTACGGATATTGGGGATAATCAGTCTATCGAAAATCATTTGAGTACGTATTCTTACAGATTAAAAAATATGAAGTATTTTTTAAAAACCTGTGATGATAAAACACTATTTTTAATTGATGAATTTGGAACAGGTTCTGATCCAGAACTAGGAGGGGCCTTAGCAGAATCTTTTCTGGAAGTATTTTATGAGCGAGAATCCTTTGGGATTATTACTACCCACTATGCGAATTTAAAACTTATGGCAAATAACCTACCTGCTATTAGTAATGCAAATATGCTTTTTGATACCAAAAGTTTAGAGCCAAAATTTAAGTTACATTTAGGAGAAGCAGGGAGTTCTTTTACTTTTGAAGTAGCACAAAAAAATGGTATTCCTTATCATTTGATTAATAAGGCAAAAAAGAAAGTTGCCAGAGGTAAAATACGTTTTGATAAAAGTATCGCTAATTTACAAAAAGAACGCTCCAAGCTCGAGAAAGTACGTGTAGATTTAAGTAATCAAACCAAGGAAATTAGTCAAGAAAAAGGGAAGTTAGAAACAACTAACGATCGTATTCATAAAAAGTTGGAAGGCTTCCAAAAGCTTTATGACAATAACCAAAGATCGATTTCTCTTGGAAATAAAGTAACTGAACTTGCCGAATCTTACTTTAAGAACCGTAAAAAGAAGGAAATTACAGAAGAATTTATGAAATTGATTTTGGTAGAAACTACCAAAATGAAAGCAAAATCTAAAAAACAACGTGCCGCAGAAAAAAAACAAAAAGTATTAGCTTCTAAAGAAGCTCATCAAAAAATAGCAGTGATCCGAGAAGAACAAAAGGAAAAGGCTTCTACAGCAGCAGCCATTGCTTCCAAAGAAGCTGAAAAGCCAAGAGTTCCGCCTAAATTAAATGATCGAGTACGTATGTTTGATGGTAAAGCTATAGGAAGAGTAATAAAAATTGAAAAAGACAAAGCGGTTGTCGATTATGGGCAGTTCACCTCAAGAGTAGCTCTAGATCTCCTAGAAGTGGTACAGCCTTTAAATAGAGTTAAAAAATAGCGTTTAGTTTTATTTTTTGCGTGTATTTTTGCTTAGAGCATGTTTAAATTAAATACAAACTGTAATTCAAAAGTTTAAGGTTTGGGTTACTTTTAAATGATGAGCATATTTAGGACATGTAAGTCACTTTTAAAGTGATTCAAGTTCTTAAAATTTTGGATTACAGGAAGTAGGGAGTTTAAACAAGCTCTTAATGTATGTTTCAGTTTAGAACATACTATAATTATTATAAAAAGAAAAAATGGAACTGGTTTTTGCCACACATAACGTAAATAAAGTAATAGAAGTCCAAGGCTTAATGCCTAAAGGGATCAAACTTTTGAGTTTAAAAGATATAGGTTGTACGGAGGATATTCCTGAAACTGCTCAAACTCTTGAGGGGAATGCACTACTCAAAGCACAATTTGTTTTAGACAATTATGGCTATTCTTGTTTTGCAGATGACACAGGTTTAGAAGTAGCAGCACTTTCTGGAGCACCAGGAGTTTTTTCTGCAAGGTACGCAGGACCAGAAAAGTCTAACGAAAAAAATATGCAACGTTTATTGGTGAATTTGAAAGACAAAACCGATAGATCTGCCCAATTCCGTACGGTTATTGCTTTTGTATCTAGAAAGTGTACAAAAACTTTTGAAGGAATATGTAAAGGAGAAATTACAAAAGAAAAATCTGGTACAGAGGGCTTTGGTTACGACCCGATTTTTATGCCTAAAGGCTTTGATCAGACTTTTGCCCAAATGCCATTGTCATTAAAAAATAAAATAGGTCATCGTGGTAAGGCAGTACAATTGTTTTTGGACTTTACAGAGAAGCTGCTGTGATTTATATGCGTAAGAATGTATTGATGGGAAATAGTTTA
>WTKB01000250.1 GCA_011524575.1 Aquimarina sp. | reverse complement strand
ACTCAACCGAGAAGTAGTGTATTTGCAAAATTGGCTTCGGAAAGATCCTTTTGAGGTGAAGCAAGAAACGGTGGTTTCAGAAGACCAAGACCTACTTCCAAAAATCAAAGACATCCAATGGCTTTGTGGAACGGAAGCTAAAAATAGCGTTTCCGAAGCCAGTTATGGGGATGCTTTTTCGCTTTCTGCCCAGATTACGGAAGCTCAAGGCAATAATGAAACATTAGACTTTATATACTACACACGTCATTAAATAAAAAAAGCTCACTTTCTATAAAAGTGAGCTTTTTGCGGTCTGGACGGGACTCGAACCCGCGACCCCCTGCGTGACAGGCAGATATTCTAACCAGCTGAACTACCAGACCAATTGGTGATGCAAATATAAGTCTATATTTTATATTTTACATCTTTTTTTGGGATTATTTTTATTTTTTTTTATTGATCGAATTGCTAAATGGGGGGTAACTATTTAACAAACTGTATTTTAGTAGTGTTTGAAGCGTTTCGTTTTGTGTCAAAAAAACCTTGTTTTTCCATCCAATCGTCACTGAATATTTTGCTCAAGTATCTTGAGCCATGATCAGGTAGAATAACTACTACATTACTATTTGCATCAAAATGATTTTGTTTAGCGAATTCTTGAATACCTCGAATGGCAGCACCGCTGGTATATCCTAAAAATAGTCCTTCTTTCAATACGAGTTCTCTAGCAGTATGTGCACTTTCTTCATCAGATACTTTTATAAATTGATCTATAATATCAAAATTTGTAGCTGATGGAATTAAGTTCTTACCTAGTCCTTCTATTCGGTACGGATAAATTTCTTTATCATCAAATTCACCTGTTTCATGATATTTTTTAAGTACGGATCCATAAGCATCAACACCAAGAACCTTAATTCCTGGGTTTTGTTCTTTAAGGTATTTTGCAGTTCCTGAAATAGTACCTCCCGTACCACTACAGGCTACAAAATGCGTGATTTTACCCGATGTTTGTTTCCAGATTTCAGGACCTGTAGTATTGTAGTGTGCATCAGCATTTAACTGATTGAAATATTGATTGATGTACACGGATCCTTTAATTTCAGAGTGTAAACGTTTTGCTACCTGATAGTAAGATCGTGGATCATCAGCACTTACATTAGCTGGACAAACATAAACTTTCGCTCCAAGATTTTTAAGGGTGTCTATTTTATCTTTTGACGACTTTGAAGTCACTGCAAGAACACACTCGTATCCTTTAATAATACTAACCATAGCTAAGCTAAAGCCTGTGTTACCACTGGTAGTTTCTATAATGGTATCACCTGGTTTTAAAATACCTTTTCGTTCTGCTTCTTCTATGATATATAATGCAATACGATCCTTTGTGGAATGCCCAGGGTTAAAACACTCTAGTTTAGCGTAAAAATTACCAGGAATATCCTCCAGAATTCGATTTAGTTTGACAAGTGGCGTGCTACCAATAAGTTGTAACACGTTATCATAGGCTTTAATACATTCACTCATAAAAGTACATTGTAACTTTTTATTGTAATAAATATTACATTTGAAAACCTTAATTTATTTATTAATGTGTTTAAAAATAATATATTATATAGTTTCTAGTTTTAAGAATTTGAATCATTTTAAAAGGATTTGTATAGCTCCATAGATACATATTCTATAAATAACTTAATAATAGCAAACTTCTAAATTTTAGTTTGTATAGTCCTTAAACATACTCTTAAATATAACGTTTAGAGTATTTAATCTCTCAAATTAATGTATTCACATTGTTATGAATATACAAATCTAATGCCACTACGAGGGATTAAATACTTTAAAACGTTGCGAATTTAAGGTTTTTTTACTTGTTTTAAATACGGATACCTTCTAATTCAAATAAAAAACAGAATTCTTCTGCGAGTTCTTTTAAGGCTTCAAACCTTCCTGATGCTCCAGAGTGTCCAGCTTCCATATTGGTTTTTAATAATAATTTTTGGTTACCTTTTTTCATTTTTCTCAATTTTGCTACCCATTTTAGTGGCTCCCAGTATTGTACTTGTGAGTCGTGATAACCTGTAATGATTAACATATTTGGGTACTCTTGTGTGGTAACATTATCATAGGGTGAATAGGATTTTATATAATTATAAAATGCTTCCTCATTAGGATTTCCCCATTCATCATATTCTCCTGTTGTAAGTGGTATGGATTCGTCAAGCATGGTGGTTACTACATCCACAAATGGTACAGATGCTAAAATACCATTGTATAGTTGCGGTGCCCAGTTTGCTATTACTCCCATTAAAAGCCCTCCAGCAGAACCTCCCATGGCATACAAATGTTCTGGAGAGGTGTATTTTTGTGCAATTAAAAATTCTGAACAATCTATAAAATCAGTAAAAGTATTTTTCTTTGCAAGTAACTTTCCTGTATCATACCAAGGTCTTCCAAGGTATTCGCCTCCTCGGATATGAGTAATTACATAAATAAATCCTCTATCGAGTAAAGAAAGCCTTGTTGTTGAAAAATAAGGATCTATAGTATGCCCATAGGAGCCATAACCATATTGCAACAATGGATTTGAACCATCTTTTTGAAGTCCTTTTTTATAAATAACAGACATCGGAATTTTTTTTCCATCACGAGCAGTTGCCCAGAGTCGTTTGCAGGTGTAGTTGTTTTTATCAAAATTGACATCTTCAACTTCTTGCTCTTTTAATAATACAGACTTTTTAGTACGCATATTAAAAGCTATAATAGAGGTAGGCGTATTAAGTGCATTGTACCCATAACGGAAAATCTCACTATCAAAATCCATATTGATGCTGGAATACACCATATAGGTTTCACTCTCGAAAGGTAAATAATAAATTTCTTTAGACTCCCAGTGTTCAATTCTAATTTGAGTAAGACCTTCTGTACGTTCGCTAGTTACTAAGTAGTCTTTAAATATATCAACATCCTCTAATAAGGTATCTTCTCTGTGTGGAATGACCTCTTGCCAATACTTTTTTTCTGTTTGCGTATTTGATGTTTTCATAAGTTTGAAATTCACCGCACCATCAGCATTCGTATGAATATAAAAAGTGTTTTTATAGTGTGCAAAACCATACTCTAACCCTTCGATTCGTTCTTGAAATATTTTAAACTCATCGTAAGGGGTATCGGCATTTAAAATTCGAAACTCAGAAGTTAATGTAGCACAAGTACCTATACATAAGTATTGACGTGATTTGGTTTTAAATATAAAGACATCAAAAGTTTCATCAGCTTCTTCATAAATTAAAACATCAGGAGTATTACTATTATTATTAGTTCCTAAAACATGACGCATAATTTTATTAGAACGTAACGTTTCTGGGTCGTTATGGGTATAGAAAAAAGTCTTACTATCATTTGCCCAAGTTACAGATCCTGTAGTTCCTTCTATATTAGTGTCGAGTAACTCTCCTGTGTGTAGGTTTTTAATTTTTAGGGTGTATTGTCTACGTCCTGTCAGGTCTTCTCCATAAGCTAGAAATTGATTATTAGGACTAATACTTAGCCCTCTTGCTTTATAATAATCTTGATTTTTAGCCAGTAGGTTTACATCAATAAGTACTTCTTGTTTTTCAATAGCAGGTTCGCTCAGTTCATCCTTAGCCAAAGACTCTTCCCAGCGCGTATAGATAGGGTAATCTTTATTTTTTTCATAACGGGTTTTGTACCAGTATCCGTTGTATAAATAGGGTACAGAGCTATCATCTTCTTTGATTCTTGCTTTCATTTCTGAAAATAAATCATCTTTGAAGTCTTTGAGATGTGCTGTTTGTTTTTCAAAGTAGGCATTCTCTTGATTGATATATTCTAAAACTTCTGGATGGTCACGTTTATTGAGCCAATAGTAAGGGTCTTGACGTGTATCTTGATGTATTTCTAGATTTTTAGGTATTTGTTTTACAGTAGGTGCAAGATCTAGTGACTTCTGTAAGTGGAGTTGTTCTGAATCTTTCGACATAAATATCAATTTACGATTTAAATATAGCTATCATATTAGCTAAACCAGTTTAAAAAGTGAAAAAAATACTAAAGAAATCGATGAAATGCCATTATTCTTTTTTCAAAACAACTGCAAATTTTTGACTTTTTTGTCTCTGAATTTTCCCACTACGCGTTTCTATTAATTTGGTAATATAAGCTATTTTTTTAGGACATTCAAAATCGTTTAATCGATTACTTTGTTTAATAATTTTTAGAAAATCGATGTTTTTTGATTCTGATTCTACAATAAGAGTAACTTGATTTCCTAACTTTTCATCAGCCGTACCGCATATAAAAAATCGCTTATTAAAAAGCCCTTTTAGTTTTTGTTCAATTTGCTCTGGGGATACTTTTATTCCTCCTGTGTTAATAACATTATCAAAACGTCCTTTCCATAGGAATGTTTTAGTAGTGAGTAGTGTAACTATATCGTTGGTTAACACTACGGATTCACTAACTTTAGGAGCATTTATTTTAAGGCAATTTCTATGATCAGTACTTAGGGTAACATGGTCTAATGCAGTAAAGATATTATTAGCGTCATTTAATAGTTTTACGGCAATATGAGAAACTGTTTCTGTCATGCCATAAGTTTCATACACTTTAGTTTTTATTTTTTTAAGTTTTATGATGAGTTCTTCTGAGATACTTGCTCCACCAACAATAAGTGTTTTTATTTTCGAAAGATCTTTTAGACTATTTTGTACTTGCATGGGTACCATTGCACAAAAGTCATAGTTTTTTTCTATATCTATTAATGGACTACTAGATGGTGTTATACTATCCAAGTGCCACCCTAAAATTAATGCTCTTACAAGCATCATTTTACCCGCAATATAATCTGCGGGTAAGCATAATAATACTTTGGATTTTTCTAGAACTTTAAAGTAGTTTCCTGTAGCTAAGGCACTTTGGATCATGTGTTCTTTTAAAACATGTATTGTTTTTGGGTTTCCTGTAGATCCTGATGTTTTTAGTTCGATATAAATACTATCGTTAAGCCATTCTAATAAAAATAGTCCGATACTATTTTCATAGGAGTTTTTTTTCGTTAAAAGTTCTAAAGATTTTTTTTTAAGAGTGTTGGGGTTGTATTTTGTTCCATTATAAGTGAAATCTTTATGAATTACTTTAAATTTTGTAAGGGAATTGTTATCCATTTTTAGTGTATTATGTGATTTTA
>WTKB01000204.1 GCA_011524575.1 Aquimarina sp. | reverse complement strand
GCTTGATTTTTATAATAAAGTAGAAAGAAAAAATACTTCAATTTATTTTATATCGATTTTAAAGATCAATTGGTATCAGAACCTCAAAGGTAAACCAACTTTAGGAATATCCTAAAGAACGATCACTTTATTAGCACTTTAATCCCCATTAATAAGATTATTTTATAAGTGATCTTGGTATTTTTCTAAGTAACTAACCGCAGCAGGACCTTCATTAAAAATCAAATCTAAAATAGATAGGTTTTCTATAAAACCTGATTTATTTTCAAAA
This sequence comes from Aquimarina sp., assembly GCA_011524575.1. Classification (GTDB taxonomy): domain Bacteria; phylum Bacteroidota; class Bacteroidia; order Flavobacteriales; family Flavobacteriaceae; genus Aquimarina. The sequence goes on along the minus strand of WTKB01000204.1, from coordinate 15,658 downwards.
ACCTGAGTATATTTCTCAAAGACTATGGGTAACTTTTGATTTTTAGCATTAACTAAATAACGATAATCTTTATAAAGCTCTGGATCAGGGGTAAACTCATAACTTTCCGTATAGGAAATTTCAGGAGCTACTCCCAAAGCATCAAAAACCGTTTGCATACACTGAATATTAAAAGCGTATAATGACTCTGGTTTACCCTCAAAAAGAGGTTGAAACTGATCTTCGTAAAACTCAAAATAAGGCGAAGAACGATAAGCAGCTTCAAGAGATTTCCAATGAATAGCCAGACTCTTAAACTGATGATCTATACGAATATCTGTATAAGACTGCCGATTACGCTTTACGGAAGCATCTAGTGATTTTTCACCAGATGCCTTATGAATAATGGGTATATTTAACAGAAGTTTGCCATTCGCTCCATAGATATACGTGCGGTTTCTATAAGTTTGTTTTTGATAACTGTCCTGTTTTTCAAAAACAACATGAGGAGCATTTATTAATGGAATATACTGTGCAATAGTTCCAAAATAGGAAGGATGAATTAGTATGTTACTCATATTCATTCATTTTTTGTTTTCTAGAATACCAAATTTTAGTTCCAATAACATACAGTACCAATAGTGCTAATACCCAATATTTATAAGAAAATAGCTTACCATCACCTCCAACAGTGGTCATGATACGATCCCAACGAATACTTTCTTTAAAAGAAGAGGCATTTTTATCTTTACTAAAAAACAAAAACACTGGTTTACCAACAATATGATTTTCTGGAACAAAGCCCCAATAACGGCTATCCTCACTACTATGGCGGTTATCTCCCATCATCCAATAATAATCCTGTTTAAAAGTATAGGTTGTTATTGGTGAATTATTTAAAAGCACCTTTCCATCTTGAATAGCAAGCTCTTGCTTGCTTCCCATTTCCTCTCCTTCATAAATCTCAATAACACGACGGTAAATCTCTAGGTTTTCAGTAGTAAGGGATATAGAAGCTCCTTTTTTAGGGATGTATAAAGGTCCCATTTGATCTTGATTCCAGTTACCATAACCATTATTTGGAAATATATAATTTCCATGAGAGACACTCTTTGGAGTAACTACACGTGTTACAGAAATAATATTTCGGTTTTTGGAAAGACGATCTGCGGCATTTTCTGTGAGTGCACTAAAATAATAGATATTATCCACACTTTTAATAGCAGCATCTCTTCCATACTGACTATTGTAGGTAATTGCAGTAGAAAGAACTCTATTACTCCTATCCTTTACCCTGTATTCAATACGATCGGTAAGGTCATACTTTTTATATAAAGCCCATAAATTTAAAGGCTCTCCGTTAGAAACGACCTTATAAGAATACTGTGGTTTCGCTTTTTGAGGTAATTGTAAAGGCTTATTATTTACAAATACTTTTCCATCTGTAATTTGCAATGTATCACCTGCAATACCCACACATCTTTTTACATAATTACTCTTTTTATCAATGGGTTTATCTGCCCGAATACCATTTTTAACAAAAAATTGTGTTACCGTATCACATGGCCAGTTAAACACCACAATATCAGAACGCTTTACCTTCTGAAAACCAGGGAGTCTAAAATAAGGAATTTGTGGTTTTTTTAAGTACGAACGCTTTTGGGCAATGGGTATGGTGTCATGAACCATTGGAAAAGACACTTCTGTCATAGGAAGTCTTGCTCCATAATGGAACTTACTCACAAATAAATAATCCCCTACCAAAAGTGTTTTTTCTAAAGACGAAGTAGGAATCGTAAAAGGCTGCATCACATAAGTATGTACCAAAGTTGCTGCAACAATGGCGTATAAAATAGAATTCACCCATTCCCCAGTAGAGGTTTTAGGAACAAGGCTTCGTTCTTTTACATGAACTAAATTAGTATCAAAGTAATTTAAGTAATAAATATAGCCTCCTAGTGTAAGTACCACTAAAAGGGTATCGATAGTTCTATTCTTACCAAAGCTACGTATGGTTTCTACCCAATATATTGGTAACATAATTAAATTAACTACTGGAATAAATAATAGTATTACCCAAGCCCAGTGTCTGCTCATTATTTTAGTTAGCACATACGCATTATAGATAGGTACAGCCGCTTCCCAGCTTTTCCTACCTGCTATTTTATAGAGTTTCCATGTTCCTAAAAAATGAACACATTGAACCACTAAAAACACTAAAAACCACTCTGATAAAGTCATAAGTTATAAAAAGTAAAGTGTAATATCTGCAAAATTATAGTTAGAGCTTGTTTAAACTCACTACTTCCTGTAATCTATCCTGATTATAATCCCAGCACATCTTTCATAGTAAAAATACCTTGTTTTCCTGCTAACCATTCCGCGGCAACTACAGCACCAAGTGCGAAACCTTTTCTGTTATAAGCAGTATGTTGCAATTGAATTTCATCTACTTCGGAGTGATAGGTTACCGAGTGTGTACCAGGTACATCACCGATACGCTTTGCCGTGATAGGAAAAGTATTTCCAGTTGCTTCATACAATTTCCAATCTTCAAAATCTGTATTTTCAATTATACCTTCTGCAATACTAATAGCTGTACCACTAGGAGCATCTAATTTTTTGGTATGATGAATCTCTTCGGTGGTAAGATTATAAGCCCCGTTAGAAAGCATCGGACGCATTAATTTTGCTACTTTTTTGTTGATCTCAAAAAAGAGGTTTACTCCTAAACTAAAATTAGACGCATAGATAAACCCTCCATTTTTTGCATTACATAAACTACACATATCCTCATAACGCTCTAGCCAGCCTGTAGTACCCGAAACCACAGGAACCCCTCCTTCAAAACACGTGGTTAAATTCCCTACAGCTGCTGTTGGAATACTAAAATCAATAGCAATATCTGCTACACTAATATCATAAGTATTGGTATGTTCATCAACTTTTAAAACAATGGTATGTCCTCTATCAATGGCAATTTGCTCAATGGCCTTTCCCATTCTTCCATACCCTAAAAGTGCTATTTTCATTTGTTATTTTATTTTGTAAATCTTGTAATTATCTAATAATAAAAGGTGTAAACAACTATTTGACCACCTGTAGTGTTATTTTTTTAAATCAAAACCTATAACTCATCTGTAAACCAAAATGTGCTTGGTGTTCTGTTCCTAATCCTAAGTTGTCATAGTTATAATGAGGTCTCAAACTCAAATCTTCACTAACATTATAATTTAATAAGTGGGCTGTTACATTGGCATCAATGATATTTAAAACATATAAACCAACTGTAATTAAAATAGAAAGTTCTTTTTGTTGTTTATATCTTTTTTGAGCGTTGGCTAAATAATCTGTTGTTATAATCTCCTCTCCTGTTTCGACATCATAAAATTTATCGGTATAAATACCTAATAGTCTATTCCTATAAATATCACGAATTTCGTCGTACTTACCTTGATTCCAAACAGCAATACCTATACCTGTGGCAAGTCCTCCATAAACAATAGGAATTTTCCAATATTTACCTGTATATGCCTGTCCAAGTCCTGGCAAAACCGCAGAATAAAAAGCGGCTTTAGTAGGAGCTAAAGGGTTTGAAAACTTTGTTTTTAGCACTTTTTTTCTCAAAGAACGTTTTGTAAGATTTACCTCTAATTCATCAGTAGGAGGCTCTTGCCCTACAAGAATACCTACAGCACTTACTATCCACAAAAAACTACAAAGTATTTTAAGCCTCATTTGTTATAAATTAATCTTCTGATGAGGCATTTAAAAGTTTTGCAATTCGCTCAAAGTCCGATTTAGAAGCAAAAGGAATGGTAATTTTCCCTTTTCCTGATTTACTCGCCTTTATGGCAATATCTGTTCCAAAAAAACGAGATAATTTGGTATTTGCCTTAGATATATAATCAGGTAAAGCATCGTTTGACATATCTGATGTCTTTTCTAAAACATTATCATCCTGATTAGTGTTTATTTTACGAACCAAAGCCTCTGTGTCTCTAACCGAGAGTGCATCACGAATAATACGCTGATAGATCATTAATTGATCATCGATACTTTTCACATTAATTAATGCACGACCATGACCCATACTTAAAAAACCGTCTCGAATACCGCTTTGAATAATTGGATCTAGTTTTAAAAGTCGAATATAATTGGTAATGGTTGATCGTTTTTTTCCAACACGGGCACTTAATTCTTCTTGAGTAAGTTTGATCTCATCAATGAGGCGCTGATAGGAAAGCCCTATTTCTATAGGGTCAAGATCTTGTCGTTGAATATTCTCTACAAGTGCCATCTCTAAAGATTCTGAATCTTTAGCTAAACGAATATAGGACGTAATGGTTTTAAGCCCTGCTAATTTAGAAGCTCTTAGTCTGCGTTCCCCACTGATAAGTTGGTAACTATTAAAACCCGTTTTACGAACCGTTATGGGTTGTATAATCCCTAATTGACTAATGGAAGCTGCTAGCTCTGATAGTGCATTTTCGTTAAAATGCGTTCTAGGTTGAAAAGGGTTTACAGTTATAGCATCAATATCTAGTTCTACAATAGAACCCACAAGTTGCGTTGCATTTTTATCATCAATACTTTGAATATCCGTTTTTGGATCGTTGAGAAGTACAGACAACCCTCTACCTAAAGCTTGTTTTTTTGATGCCTTAGCCATACCTTTTTTATTTAATTGTTTTTTTCAATAACCTCTTTGGCTAAATTTAAATAATTCACTGCTCCTTTACTTGTAGCATCATAGTTTATGATACTTTCTCCGTAACTAGGAGCTTCACTTAGCCGAACATTTCTTTGAATAATTGTAGAGAAAACCATGTCTTTAAAGTGTCTTTGAACCTCCTCAACTACTTGGTTAGATAATCGTAAGCGAGAATCAAACATGGTTAGAAGTAAACCTTCTATATCCAAACTTTCATTATGGATTTTCTGGACACTCTTAATGGTATTTAACAACTTTCCTAAACCTTCTAATGCAAAATACTCACATTGTATCGGTATAATTATAGAATTTGCCGCAGCAAGTGCATTTAAAGTTAGTAAACCAAGAGAGGGTGCACAATCAATCAAAATAAAATCATAGACATCAATACTAGACTGCAATGCTTTTTTAAGCATATGCTCCCGCTCATCTTTATCTATAAGTTCTATTTCTATAGCAACCAAATCTATGTGTGCAGGAATAAGTGCTACATTTGGGGCTGTGGTTTCTAAAGTCAACTCCTCTAAAGCAATGGTATGTTCCAATAACTGGTAAGTACCTTTCTCTATAGTAGCTACATCAATTCCTAAAGCCGAAGTTGCGTTTGCTTGAGGATCTGCATCTATGAGCAATACCTTCTTTTCCAAAGCACCTAAACAGGCTGCCAAATTTACGGAAGTAGTTGTTTTCCCAACACCTCCTTTTTGATTAGCGACTGCAATGATTTTCCCCATTAATGTGTTTTGAATCGATTTAAAGATTTTTTTATGCTGAAGCAGCCTCTACCATAGAATGATACACATTTTGCACATCATCATCTTCTTCTAATTTTTCTAATAGTTTCTCTACATCAGCAAGAGCCTCTCCACTAAGTTCTTTCGTAACTTGCGGAATACGCTCAAATCCTGAAGATATAATCTCTATTTCTTTAGTTTCTAAAGCTTTCTGAATAGCTCCAAAACTCTCAAAAGGAGCATAAATTAAAATCTCATTTTCATCTTGAAAAATCTCTTCTGCCCCATAGTCTATAAACTCTAGTTCTAATTCTTCTGGATCCAGACCTTCAGCACCAATTTTAAAATTACAAGTATGATCAAACATAAACTCTACCGAACCTGATGTTCCTAAGTTCCCGTTACACTTGTTAAAATAAGAACGTACATTAGCCACAGTCCTATTATTATTATCCGTAGCAGTTTCTACTAAAACAGCGATACCATGTGGTGCATAACCTTCAAAAAGCACCTCTTTATAATTTTCCTGACTTTTATCAGAAGCACGTTTTATTGCTCTTTCAACATTATCTTTTGGCATATTGGCCGCTTTGGCATTTTGCATCACTGCACGCAATCTTGAGTTTGAATCCGGATCAGGACCACCCTCTTTTACTGCCATTACAATATCTTTACCTAATCTTGTAAATGTTTTTGCCATTGCAGACCAGCGCTTCATTTTTCTGGCCTTTCTGAATTCAAAAGCTCTCCCCATGTGTTCTAAAAATTAATACCTACAAACATACGCAGAACCACTTTTTTTTGCAAGTTTTTATAAAAGTGATTCCAACTTTATTTAATGTAGGCTATAAAATGGTCTTTTTCGCTCACTTATTATTTTTATAGAATCAGTTACAAAATAAAAAAACTTCAACTTATTTTAACTCGATTTCAAAGAATAATTGATAGTATATTTGGCACCATCACCCCCTAACAACAACAGAAATGGATCAAAATTTTAATGGAAAAGTAGCCCTTATCACTGGAGGGACTTCAGGCATTGGCTTAGCTATTTCAAAAGAACTAGCAAAACTAGGATGTAAAATTTGCATTTCTTATTCGCAATCCGACAAAAAAGCCGCAATTACAAAAAAAGAATTAGAACAATTTACAAATGAGGTATTACTTATAAAATCAGACATTAGCAACGAGCAAGCAGTTATAGAACTATTTACAAAAATTAAAAATCAATATCAAAAGCTCGACTACTTAATAAATAATGCAGGAATAGATCTTCCACAAGCTTTTGAAGATTTCTCATTCAAAGATTGGAAAAAAATTATAGACATCAACCTTAATGGAAAATTCTTAGCTATTAAAAATGCCATCCCTTTATTGAAAAATTCCGAAGATGCTCGTGTGATAAATATCTCCTCTCGGTTAAGTCAAAAACCTTTATTAGAAGCAAGTGCCTATTGCTGTTCGCAAGCAGGTATTGAAATGCTCACAAAGGTAGCCGCTCTTGAACTGTGCAAATACAATATCAAAGTAAACACCATAAGTCCAGGATTTACCAAAACTCCATTAACAGAAGGTATTTATATTAATAAGGAATTTTGGGAAAAATCAGCTGCAGCTAACCCCTCCAAAAGAGTTGGTGACCCCATAGATATTGCAAACACTGTAGTTTTTTTACTTTCAAGCAAAAGTAACTATATCAATGGGGTAAGTATCCATGTAAATGGCGGAAGTCACCTTGGATAAGAGCTTACTTTATTTAGAATAAATTAAAATAATTTTTGATAATAACCAAATATGTGTTTATATTTGCCCTCACAATTATTTATATTAAATCTAAATAAAATGAATAACACTTACTTAAAATCATTAAGCTTATTTTTTTGTGCAAGTGCTTTATTTTCTTGCGAGGATGATGCTCCTATTGTGAGTTCAATAAGTGTACCTGATACTTATAGTTTTTTGGATGCTTCTGGGGAATCTACAGTAAGTTTTTCTGGGCAAACTACTCGTTTACAACAGGTGGACGAGATTTTAACAGACTTACTTACTTTTGGTGTAACTTCTGAAGATTTATCTGAAAAATTTACTGAAGGAGAAGGTTTTACAGATACCACATTAAATGGTACAGGCAAAACCGTTTACAGTAAAATAGCTGCCTCAGACGATTACTACAAAGAAAACGCTACAGAAAGCATTACGATAAAAACAGAAATTAATAGTTTTATTGAGGATCAAATTAGTGAAATCTTAGGTGCGTATGATGCTCTAGAGGATGTACCTGAGGCAAGTGAAGGAGTCATCGGTCAATTAGACGATCGTTTATTAAACAGTCAAGGATTGGAGTACAACCAAATGTTTGCAAAATCATTAGTTGGTGCTTTGGTTTTAGATCAAGTTGTAAATAATTACTTAAGTCGTTGTTTAGATGCTACCTACCAAGAACAAAACTCCAATGGAGAACTTGTTGAAAGTAAAAACTACACCACTCTAGAACATTATTGGGATGAGGCTTATGGTTATATCTATGGGAACGCTGATAACGATAGCCTATTATACAAGTACATTGTAAAAGTAGCTGCAGATGAAGATTTTGCAGGAATTGATACGCAAATTTTAGATGCTTTTAAATTAGGTAGAGCAGCCATTGTAGCTCAAAATTATAATGTACTAGAAAATCAAGTAACTACACTTAGAACCCTTCTTTCTAAAGTAATAGGAGTAAGAGCCATCTATTACCTACAACAAGGAAAAGCAAATTTAGCATATGTAAGTGCATCTGATGCTAGTGCTTTCCATGATTTATCTGAAGGATATGGCTTTATCTATTCTTTACAATTTACTAGAAACCCAAATACAGATGCTCCTTACTTCACAAAAGAAGAAGTAGATGCGTATCTATTAAACTTAACACAGGATAATGGACTTTGGGATTTAATTGGAAATACCACAATCCTTGATACTATTTCTTCTGAAATTGCCACTGCCTTTGGAGTAACTGTAGATGAGGCAGGTTCTTAATTTCAAAGTTGTTTTTCACGAAATTTAAAAAAACACTTAGACATCTATAAGTACTTTATCTTAATAGATGTCTATTTGATCTTAATTTATATAAAGTTTATAACTTGTTTAGTCTAAAGTATATACTTGTCTATGTATTTTTGCAAAAAAATAATCGATAATGAATAACAATAAGTATTTCGTATTAAGTCTTTTAATTTCTCTATTTAGTTTTATCTCCTGTAATAGTGACAGTGATACTAATGGAGGTGGTTTTGATTATGATGTTACCACTGTTTTGACAGACTGGGTAAATGAAGCTATTGTCCCAGAGATAACCTCAGCAAAAACAACTACTGATCATTTAGTTAGTGCTTTTGAAACTTTTGAAACGGATCAAACTCTTGAAAATTTTACCGCACTTAAAGAAGCGTATTTTAATGCCTATTTAAGTTTTCAGATTATTGAAAAATACAACTTTGATACTGCGGAAAACATTTCTTTTTCTGGTTTTCTAAATAGTTACCCTGTGAACAGTACTCAGATAGATACTTACATTGCTTCTGGAACTTTTTCTGCAGAAACCTTAGAGAGTAGTGTTTTACAAAAAGACAAGCAAGGTTTTCCTGCCTTAGATTACTTATTTAATGGACTTGGAACCACTGAAACCGAAAACTTTGAGGCACTTACTACGCAGCATATCGATTATATTTCAGCAGTAATTAACCGCATTAGTTCTTTAACCACAGAAGTTTCAAACTCTTGGGACGAGGAGGCAAAAGCGGCATTTATTAGCAATACAAGCTCTAGTTTGTCTGGTTCTATGAATATTGTTTTTGATAGGTATGTTACAAATTTTGAAAGAAAAATACGAGAAGCTAAAGTTTCCATACCTGCTGGAGTCCGTTCTGTAGAAACACAACCTTCAAAAATAGAAAGTTTATACGGATCGGAGTTATCTAAAGATTTACTCCAAGAAGCTTTTGAAGGCTTTGAATCGTTTTATTTAGGAGCTAATGACTCCATGAGTTTCTCGGATTTATTACAAGGAATAGGTCGCTCGGATATAGATCTAAAAATGAAAGAATATATCGCCACAATTTTTGAAAAAATAAGTGCTATTGACCCAGATTTAAAATTACAAGTTGAAACAGATGCTTTAAAATTAGTAGAAATACACGACGCCATGCAATCTTTAGTAGGTGTTTTAAAAACAGATATAAAATCTAGCTTAAGTCTTTCTATTATTACACAAGACAATGACGGAGATTAAAAAATGGTTTTCTGACATGTTTAAAGTAAATATGTTTTTTAACACCATACCTACTTTATTAAATACAAACGTAAAGGCAGCTCCATTAGCTGTCTTTCGTGTATTTTTTGGGTTATTAATGTTTATTAGCACCCTTCGTTTTTGGGCAAAAGGATGGATAGAAGAAATTTACATTCAACCAAAATTCTATTTTTCTTATTATGGTTTTGAATTTATACAACCCTTAGGGCAATGGACCTATCTACTTTTTTTGACTACAGGTATAAGTGCTATAGGAATCCTACTGGGTTATAAGTATCGTTTAAGTAGTATTTGCTTTTTTTTAAGCTTTGTGTACATCGAACTGATTGATAAAACCACTTATCTCAATCACTATTATTTTGTAAGTATCCTTAGCTTGATACTTATTTTTTTACCCCTAAATGCACAATTCTCGTTAGATGCCTATTACAATCCCAAAAAGTATTACCGAACATCGATTCCGAAGTGGTACATAGGAGCAATTCAATTATTATTAGGTATCGTCTATGTGTATGCAGGACTAGCTAAAATCAATTCAGATTGGTTATTGGATGCACAACCCCTTAAAATTTGGCTTGTTGGAAAATATGATTTTCCAATACTGGGTAAGTATTTTAAATACTCGGTTACGCATTATCTATTTAGTTGGTTTGGGATGCTCTATGATCTTTGTATTCCATTTATTTTATTATATAAGCCTTTACGAAAACTAGGTTATATAACTGTAGTGGTTTTTCATATCACGACCCATTTACTTTTCCCTATAGGGATGTTTCCCTACATAATGATTACAAGTACGCTCATTTTTTTCTCGGAGCAATGGCACGTTTCTTTTTTAAAACAACTACAAAGGCTTTTTAGAATTAAGGATATTCCTGTAACAAATACGGGTGCTTATTCAGAGACTCAAACAGAAACATCCTCAAAAACATCTTCAAAATCAGCATCTAAAAACAAAATGATTTGGAAGCCACAAACATTTTTCACCGCTCAAAATTTAGCCTTACGTCAAAAGTATTTAAAAGTCTTTTTTGCTGTATTTTTTACTTTTCAATTACTTTTTCCATGGCGATATGTCTTTTATGCTGATGAATTATTTTGGCACGAACAAGGCTATCGTTTCTCATGGCGTGTGATGCTTATCGAAAAAGAAGGTTACGCCGTTTTTACGATTGTTAATCCTGAAACAGGAGCTTCTTTTGAGATTCAAAACCGTCACTTTTTAACCAATTTTCAGATCAAACAAATGAGTACGCAACCTGATTTTATATTACAATACGCACATAAATTGCGAGATCATTATATCAAAGAAGGAATCCCTAATCCAGAGGTCTATGTAAAAAGTTACGTAACTTTGAACGGGCGAATGAGCAAGCTATTTATTGACCCTACTGTTAACCTTTCAAATCAAAGAGATTCTTTTGCTGCAAAGCCTTGGATATTACCTTTTAAGGATGTTATTTATGGACTATAGATTATTTTTATCTTATTTTTTAATTAGTGTTTCTTCACTTTTTGCACAACAAACCACCTTTACTGGAGTGGTTAAAAATTCACAAACCAATACCCCTTTACAAAGCGTTGAAGTTTATGATAAAACCCGTGTTAAAACATTTTACACAGACGCTCGTGGAGTATTTCAAATCCCATGCGAATCATTACCCTCATTGGACTTGGTTTTTATTGGTTTAGGTTATGAAATTTTAGAAAATACTTATAACTGTGATGGCGAGCAGCATGAAGTTTTACTAAAGCCTATCTCCGAGCAGCTTTCGGAAGTATTGATTTCTTCTCAGAAAAAGCAAATTGCAGCCATCAAAAGACTCAAAGATGTAGAAGGTACAGCTATTTATGCAGGTAAAAAATCAGAAGTTGTACTCTTGGATCAAATGCTAGTGAATAAAGCTTCTGGAAATGCTCGACAGGCTTATGCACAAGTAGCAGGTTTAAATATATACGAAGGAGATGATGCAGGATTGCAACTCAATATTGGAGGGCGAGGCCTAGACCCTAATCGTTCTTCTAACTTCAATACGCGTCAAAATGGTTATGATATTAGTGCCGATGTATTGGGATATCCCGAAAGCTACTACACTCCTCCCCTAGAAGCTATTGAAGAAATTCAAATTGTAAGAGGTGCAGCTTCTTTACAATATGGAACTCAGTTTGGAGGACTGGTGAATTTTAAAATGAAATCCGCACCAAAAACTAAAGACTTCGAGGCCATTGCTCGCGTAGGTGCGGGTTCTTTTGGTTTACAAAACTACTTTTTGAGTCTTGGAGGAAATGCGGATAAAATCAGTTATTATTCTTATGTACAGCTTAAAAGTGCTGATGGATTTCGTGAAAACTCCAATTTTGATTCGAGAAACATTTACGGAAAACTATCCTATGCTTTTACAGATAAAACGCAATTGCATTTTGAAAGTACTTATTTAAACTATACCGCACAACAACCAGGAGGACTCACTGATTTACAATTTGCACTAGATCCTACTTTTTCCAATCGTACCCGAAATTACTTTAAAGTCGATTGGTTATTGCTTAATTTAAAATTAGAACATGAATTTGCTGCTCGAAAAAAACTGAGTTTAAATATCTTTACATTAGATGCCTATCGTAAAGCCGTCGGATTTCGTGATACCCGTGCCTCCACTACAGATGTGACTACATTACCACGAGAACTTCTTACAGATAGTTTTAACAACTGGGGAGCCGAACTACGCTTTTTAATGCCTTATCGGGTATTTGGTAAAAAAGCTACTTTACTTTTAGGAAGTAAGTATTACCAATCGTATAATGAATCTCAACAAGGTATTGGTAGTGCGGGCTCCGATGCGAACTTTACGCTACAAAATCAAAATTTTCCAAATTCAGGAATGCCAGAATCCGCTTTTGATTTTCCTAATTTGAATGTATCGGTTTTTGGGGAACAAATTTTTAAACTTTCTTCGAGTTTTTCAGTAACTCCAGGTTTCCGTTTAGAATATATTAACACACAAGCAGATGGGTTTTATATAAATAAATCGGTGGACAATGCAGGAAATGTTTTTAGTAGGGAACAAACGGATGAGTTTCGTGAAAATGAACGCTCTTTCTATTTGTTCGGTTTGGGAATGAGTTATAAACCCTCAAAAGCTTTTGAGCTCTTTGTAAATGGATCTCAAAACTACAGGTCTGTAACTTTTACGGATATTCGAGTCATTAGCCCCAATTTACTCGTTGATGAAAACATCACTGATGAAAAAGGATATACCGCAGATATTGGCGTTCGAGGAACTATTGATGATATTTTACGTTACGATTGCAGTGTGTTTTCGTTGTTATATGACAACCGCATTGGTCTTACGGATGTTGCGGGAAAACCATTTAGAACCAACGTTGGTGCTGCTCAAATTTTTGGATTAGAATCCTTGTTTACACTAAGTGCTTCTAATTGGTTATTAACAGACCACCCTCATTGGCATTGGCAACACTTTTTAAATACAGCCCTTACTCGCTCAGAATTCACCAAAAAAAACATCAATACCACCTCACAAGATTTGGTCATAGGTAACAAGGTAGAATTTGTACCAGAAATTAATTTTAAAACAGGAATTGAACTCGGGTATAAAAACTTAAAAACAAGTGTACAATACAGCTATATCTCTTCACAATTTACAGATGCTTATAATACCCCTGCTGGAAATACTTTTAGCACACGTGGAGAAATTCCTGCTTATCAAGTATTGGATTTTTCTGCGGAATATCAATTTGAAAAGCGTTTAAAAAATTGGCGTTTAGAAGCTGGTGTCAATAACCTATTAGATGAAAGTTACTTTACACGTAGAGCTACAGGTTACCCAGGACCAGGGATTATTCCATCGAACCCACGTAATTTTTACGTAGTTTTACAATATGCTTTGTAATACGCATTATTTTACATAGTTTATAATATGCTTTATAATACCCATTAATCTTTGAAAACGCTATGAAATTTATCCTTCAAACTTTTGTTTTAATAAGCACCTTCATTTTGTACTCTTGTGAAGAGACTTCGCAAAATCAAACACAAGAAGACGAAGAAATTATAACTTCTAGCATAGCTACCGAGCTAGTGTATAAAGGACAGTTGGGAGGTGGAGGTACTGAGGGTATTCAAAAACAAGAAACACACGTAACCAATACCGAAGATTGGGAGGCATTACTTGAAAAAATGGATAGTGTAAATTCAGTTTCTGAAAATTTCTCTAATACCCCTATTGATTTTACTACACATACGATCGTTGCTGTATTTGATGAGGTGAGAAATTCTGGAGGATATGACGTATCGATTACTATGGAAAGTACAACCGAAAACCAAGTGGCTAGGATATGTTATTCTGCCCCAGGCTCAGATGAAATCGTGACACTTGCCATTACACAGCCTTTTTGTATTGTGAAAATTCCTATTTCTGAAACCGCTCTTATTTTTAACGAGTGTATGGGTATTTAAAATGGTTAAAAATGCTGCAATTCAAGCTAATATTTTAAAGATAAAATAGTATAAATTACGCCGACGCGGGTGTTGGAGCTTATCAGCTAACATTGGAAAAACTTATGAATAATCTAATACCAATTAAGAGCTTTTTTAAACTCCCACTTGCTGTAATCTAAAATTTTAAATTATAGATTACAGTTTGTATTCAGTTTAAATAAGCTCTAAAGGAGAAATAACCGTAATTAGGATTATTTCTGTAATTTAGGGGATATAATCGTAATTACGGATATCCAATTGTTAGCGATAATTAAACCAAACTATAAAAAAAAGTCAAAATAAACTTAAACCTTCAAATGAAAAAAATAGCTCATCTAATTATTTATTCTTTCTTAATCTTTACAGCCTGCGGTGAAGACGAACCAACCAATCATAGTAATGAAATTCCAGTAGTTAAAGCAGAATCCTCCTATACTGTGTTAATAGACGAGGACATCACCTACGCTAATGGACTAAGTCTTGATGCAACAAACGCAACAATCGAAAAGCCTCAACTGTTAGATGTTTATTACCCTGATAATACTTCTGCTAATCGTCCTGTCTATATGTTTATTCATGGAGGAGGATTTACAGGAGGAATAAAGCATAAACCCGAAATTGTAGACATGGCTAATTACTATACTTCAAGAGGATGGGTTTTTGTTTCTATAGATTATAGAACCACAGAAGAATTAGGTACAATACAAGGAATGACCCCTGAGGAATTAGTAACTCTTTACAAAGGTTTTGCACCACAAGAATGGATTGAGAATGCCTTGGAAGGTGCTCAGAACCCAGATCAGGTTCAACAAGCCATAGCTATGTATCTCGCTCAAAGAGATGCCAAGGCAGCACTTCGCTGGATTATAGCCAACGCAAGCACGTACAACATCAACGAAAGTTTTATAACGGTGGGAGGAGCTTCAGCAGGTTCAATTTCTACAATTGCTTTAGGAATTTCAAATCAAGAAGATTTCAGAGATGAAATTTCTATTAATGATGACCCTACACTTTCCACCGCCAACTTAGATGAAACTTATGAAGTGAGAAGTATGATTTACTTCTGGGGCTCTAATATAAAATTAGATGTGTTTGAGGCAGTTTATGACTTGGAGCAATATGATAGATATGACAACAATGATCCTGAATTATTTATGGCACATGGTACCGCAGAGGATCCTGTTACACCTTACGAAGGAGCCCTTGAACTGCAAGGCATATATGATTCATTAGGGGTTTACAATAAACTTGAAACCATTCAATTACCAAATGGTAACCCCGCAGGACATGGTGCTTGGAATGGAGTAGTAGACGGAAAAGGGTTATCTGAATTAAGTTTTGATTTCTTAGTTGACAGACAAAATCTGAAAGTTGAATAAAATAACTATCGCTAATCGAGTAGACAGCCCTAGCCATAATGACTAGGGAGTGCCTCTCACACCACC
>WTKB01000126.1 GCA_011524575.1 Aquimarina sp. | reverse complement strand
GAAAACCTCCGAAACACTTATTGTTTCGGGCTATGTGTTAAACCCAAAACTAAATACCCATTACCTAGTAAGTGCATTAAATTTATAAAGTATCTATTCATAATAAATTAATTTGTTTTGCTTCCGCAGAAGCGTTAATACTATATTTTGAAACTATTGGCATTTTTGTACAAACTGTATCAAAATTATGCCACCTTATTAGAGCTTGTTTAAAGGTACTACAAGTTTTTAGGACTTAGAACGTTTCGATTTTCGTCTCTTTTTACGCCATGGTGCATTTTTCTGCCAATCTCCAGCCATAATACATCCATAAGGCATGACCTCATCAATTACCTTTCCTAATTGAAAAGTATCCATTTGTTCCCTTACCGTATGAGCGTTTTTGTAGGCACTAGGTAATTCGGTGATATCAATTTCCTTTGAGAAAAAACGCACATCTAAACCTTTGGTTTCCTCTTTAAAAATTTTAAAATCATCCCCAATTTTAGACTTTCTATGCTGCGTTCTACTTACGTTTCTTCCTGCTCCATGCGGTGCAAAACCTAAATTATTAGCATTCGTTTCCCCTTCCACAATTAAAACAGGTTCTGCCATATTTAATGGAATTAAACGTGGCCCTGTAATATCGGGCATAAACTTAGCGTCTAAAGGCGTGGCTCCTTTGGCATGGTAGAACAAATCACCCACTTTAAACACAAAATTATGTTCGTTCCAAAAACGATTTTCTATGTTTATATTTAAGTTTTTGGCAACAGTATCATGAATCACCTCATGATTTTTTTTAGTCCACTTTCTAATTACCTGTAATGCATTCCAATAATTTTGACCTTCTTCGGTATTAAAAGGAATCCAGGCATTTTGTTTTAAAGTTTTTGGCGAAATTTCTTTACGAAAACGCTCCGCTATTTTCATTCCTTTATCATACAAACGTGCTCCTGGTCCTCGAGAACCATGATGCGTGACCAACATTGTATCTCCTGTTTTTTTGGATTTACCTACAAACAAAAAATGATTTCCATCACCTTGTGTTCCCAAATGTGCTCTTGCTGCCTGAATCATTTGCTTATCATTTAAAAACATATTGTTTTCAAACTCTGTTAACAAATCGGTAGGAAAACGGAACTGTGTATTTCTATCACGCCCTCCTGGCCCAAAATGAGTGCTTTCATGTGCTGCATTCAAAATTAATTTTGGGTCAACTTTACCAAAGTTTGTTAACATTACCGAACAACAAATATCGGCACTATGCATCCCTGGGTGAATCGCATTTTTAGTCACTACCACTCCCCCAACGGGTATGGTTCCTTGTGGTCCTGCTGGACAAGCATCGGGCATTACGGCTCCATTAACCACAGTTGGGGTTCGCATTAAGGTATCCATAGATTGCATTACTTTTTGCACATTATCTTGTTCCAATTCGTTTTCAGCTTTTATATTTTTTGAATACGCGATGGGTTCTGGTAACAAATCAATTTCTGGAAGCGATCTAAACTGTTCTAAATATGCTACTAAAGGCTCACCTGTTAACTGGTGTGCATTGATATGCTCAAGGGCATCTTTCATCCATTTTCCTTGTTTAAATCCTTTATTTATTAAATCGGTTCCTGTTATAATTTTATGTTCTTTTTCCATTATTCTTTTTTTGTGCCTCACCAACTTCCTTGTTTGTTGAGGCGATTATAATTTCCTTTGATTCCACAACAAAGGTGACAACCCATTACGCAATTACTTTGCGTAATTAAAAATTAACCAAAAAAAAGCACCTTATTTTTACATAAGGTGCTTTATAAAGTGTGTTCCGAAAACTTATTATCGAAATACTATATTCCTTATGTATATACTTTTAAAATCACGTGGCTGATTAAAACAGCTTGTAATGGGATGTAAATCATATATTCTATTCATAATCTTATTATTTTATAGCAATCAGTTGTGCTGTAATTGCAATGCAAATATCAAACTATTTTTATAACAAACAAATTTATTTTTTAAATAATTAATTGATTTGTAATAACTTACACTTAATAAAAGACATTGAAAACCCTGTCCGCAATTGCAGATATTAGTAACTTATTGTGCATCAAAAAGTTTCTTAAAAATTGAGCTCAAATTCTTTTAGGGTTTTGCATTCATTTTTTTTCAAAAAAAAAGCACCCAACTTAAAATTGGATGCTTAGTTATTGTAATTATAATCTATTTATTATCTAAATCATAAAACCAATAGTTATATACATACCAATTCTTCCCTCTGCAAAAGGGACACTCAGACAATAAAAGCCCTGAGAAATTTTGTTATGTAATCTATTCGTTTTCATGATGCTGCAAATATCAACAATTTTTATAAAAATCGTCTCTTATTTTGATTAATTTATTTTCAACTAATAATTTGTTGGGGGTTTCCTGTAATTTACTTTCTTCAAATAACTTTATAATTTCTGCTTTAAGCACTTCTGCTTTAGCTAATAAAAACTCATAGGTATATTCTCCTTTTTTAATCCCTAAAAGTTCTTCCCTATTCGAGCGTTTTACTTCTAATTTTCCAAACAAAGCAATTTCCTTAGCCATTTGTAATAATCTAAAAGTATGCATCATGTTTTTAGCATCATAGTTATTTTCGTTTGACACATTAGATAAATACCTTGACTCATTTCTTAATTTCACCCAATCCCAATAGGATTTATATTCTTTACAATAATGAGAATAAGCTTCTTTATTAAAATATAAAACACCACAACTTATTTCTCCCTTAGGGATACTACTCAAACAAACCTCATTAGCCAATTCTTTTTTAACAATACCTTTGTACGTTAATTCAGAACTGTAATACATTAAAAACATATTCTTGAAATGAGGAATTCCTGTAAGCCCTATATTATTTTGTTGCCAATTTTTAGATTTCAAAAAATCGGATATTAATGCAGGTTTGTCATTAGTTATCGTATAACAAAAGTCAAGTACTTCCTTTTTTGATGCACTCATAGGGTTCATAAACTTTTTATGTAAACCTTTAGCTTTTTTTATTTGGGCATAGGCGTAATTCACATAAGTATTGGCACATAATTTTGATATCAATGACAGGCTTTTTAATTCCTTAAAAATAGGATGTTCATACAACACAAACTCTTTGGGAACGTATAATAACTCAATAAAATTGGGATTGTTTTTTAAGCATAGGCTTACAAATTTATTTAGTTCATAATACACAATATCGTTAGTAGCATTACTTACTTGGTCTATATAGTCAAGACTGTAATATTTTGATTTGGGTAAAATATACACTCCTCTAATGTCGGTGTCAGAATTATGGGTATCTAAACCATACAGCTTACTCCCTGCAATACATTCAAATATAATGGCATTGCTTTCTTTTAACATTTCTATAGTCATCACACATTTTTTAAAAAGAAGTGGTTAAATCTATTTACATCTATACTTTTTGCTTTTTTTAAATTGGTTGTTGTGTTTTTGCTAACAGTTTCCTTTAAAAAATCAACTAATTCAAGAGCTACTTTTAGACTATCCTTTTCGTTGGTTTTCACTTTCGCTAGAATTAAATCTTTTAAAGATCCATGAAGGTTTTCAGGTATCAAAACGAATAACTCATTGAAAAACACAGGTGGAATAGTATTATGAAGCCGCACCCATTTTACACATAAAGCTGTCCTTAAAGTATAAAAGAATTGTTTAATTGTAAAGCAGCCATTATTCACATTTTCTAAGTACCTTTTATTCATAGAATGGTAGTGATAATAAGTGCTTATAGGATTAAAAAACTCCGTTGCTAAACTTTTCATTTCTTCTAAAAAAAGAGGGGTTACTTTATAAATTATAGGTGAAAACAACCATTCTAAAAATGAAGCGTTGGATTTACTTAATAATTTAAGAGCTTTTTTTAGGTCCCAACCTACACCATCAAAATTTTCATGGGTCATAAACTGAATAGTGTCTTTTTGTTCCCATAAGTTTAAATACCAAGATGCTTTATGCTTATAAACAAATCGGATATCATAATCAGAATCTTCAGAAGGAAATCCCCATGCCCTACTCCCCGATTCTACTGCAAAAAGAATTTCGATATCGTATTCCTTTTCAATTGATTTTAACTTTTCAAGAATTAATATTTCCATCACTTTTATTTTAATACTTCAAAAGTAGTCTTGTAGTATGCAATCATTTTGCGTAGAATAATCTAAACTGTACCTTTGTTGAAAAGGTACTCCCATGGCTCAAAATAAAAACGCACTTATCCGTTATAAAACCATTGATAAATGTTTACAAAATCCGCATAAAAAATGGACATTACAGGATTTAATTGAAGCTTGTAGTGCTGCTTTATATGAATATGAAGGAAGAACTATTAACGTAAGTAAAAGAACGGTTCAGTTAGATATTCAATTATTACGAAGTGATAAATTAGGATATAATGCACCTATTGAAGTCTATGAAAGAAAGTATTACAAATACACGGATCCCAATTTCAGTATTACCGATATTCCGATTACTGAAAGTGACTTTGATATTTTGGGGGAATCTGTAGAAATATTAAAACAATTCAAAGACTTTTCTTTATTCAATGAACTAGGAGACATTATTAAAAAGCTTGAGGACAAAATTTATTCTGAAAAAACGAAACATTATCCTATTATTCATTTAGATAAAAATGAAAAACTAAAAGGGCTAGAACATTTGGATGTGTTATATCAAGCCATTCTAAAAAAAATAGTATTAAAGGTTACCTATAAATCCTTTAAAGCAAAAAAAGCCCATAGTTACGTTTTACATCCTTACTTTTTAAAAGAATATAACAACCGCTGGTTTATTGTTGGCTTTGCGGATAAATCATTAAACAGGCCTTTAGCAACATTAGCTCTTGACCGTATTATTCAAATAGATTTTGATTTGCAAACAGCTTACATCGAAAATAAAGTAAATCCTGACAATTATTATGAAAACACCATTGGTGTAACTGTACATGAAAAAAGACAGTTGAGCGAAACACGATTAAAAATAGCCGCTAGTAATGCGCCTTATGTACTTACAAAACCTTTTCATAGTTCTCAAAATTTGATAAAAACCTATGAAGATGGAAGTATTGAAATAAGCTTACTCGTTGATTTTAACTACGAATTTGAACGATTGATTTTAGGTTTTGGAAATCACATAGAAGTCCTTGCTCCTAGAAGATTAAAACAACGTATTAAAAAAATACATAAACAAGCTTATGAGGTTTATTTAAAAAAAGTTTAAATCACTTCATTTCTTATCTTTGTATTAGTGTTTAGAGCTTGT
>WTKB01000198.1 GCA_011524575.1 Aquimarina sp. | reverse complement strand
TTAGAACTTGTTTAAACTCTAAAAATAACGCTCTTGTGAAAAAAGATTTTTTTACCTACCAAGCACAAACAACCCCATTCCCTTTAGCTATGCAAGTTTCAAAGGCAAAAGGTTGTTATATCTATGACCAAAATAAAAAACCACACCTAGACTTTGTTTCGGGTGTATCAGCCTGTAGTTTAGGACACCGACATCCAAAAGTTGTAAAAGCCATAAAAAAACAACTTGATAAATACTTACATGTAATGGTTTATGGGGAGTATATTCAAAAACCAGCTGTAAAACTTTGCAAATTACTCAGTGAGCATCTGCCTGAAAATTTATCAAAAATATACTTAACCAATTCGGGTACAGAAGCTATCGAAGGGAGTTTAAAACTCGCACGGAAGGTTACAGGACGTAGTCAAATTATTGCAGCAAAAAATGCCTACCATGGAAATACTATGGGGAGTTTGAGTCTTATGGACTATGAAGAACGCAAAAAACCCTTTAGACCATTAATTCCAGACATTTCTCATATAACTTTTAATGATAAAAATGAACTTCACAAAATAACAGAAAAAACTGCTGCTGTAATTCTAGAAACCATTCAAGGTGGAGCAGGTTTTATTCTCCCCAAAAAAAACTACCTCAAAGCTGTAAAAAAACGTTGTGAAGAAGTTGGTGCATTATTAATTTTAGATGAAGTCCAACCAGGAATGGGGCGTACAGGAGCACTTTTTAGTTTTGAACATTACGGCATAGTTCCTGATATTTTAGTTACAGGAAAAGGACTGGGAGGTGGTATGCCTATTGGAGCATTTATTTCTTCAGAAAAATACATGGATCAACTTTCTGACAACCCAATGCTTGGACACATTACCACTTTTGGAGGTAACCCGATTATTGCTGCAGCTGCTCATGCCACTTTAAAAGAAATTATTTACTCCAAACTCATAAAAAAAAGCTTGGAAAAAGAAAAATTATTTCGTAAATTACTTTCGCACAAACATATAACCAGTATAAATGGTAAGGGGCTCATGCTTGCTGTTATTCTTAAATCAGAAGAACTAGCCATTCAATTAGTAAAAAATTGTGCTAATAATGGACTAATTCTATTCTTCTTACTTTTTGAGAAAAAGGCTGTAAGGATATCACCACCACTTACAATATCTAATAACGAAATTAAAAAAGGATGTGAAATTTTAATAAGAGAACTTGATAAATTATAATCAAAGTTTATTGATAACCCATAAAAAAAAGTAATTTTACCCGAAGTTTTATTGATTAAATAATTCTTGTTTTTTTAACAAGTATTTAAGCTAAAATTGTTGATATGTTTATAAATGAAGGAGATGCTTCTAATGTGGCATTAGAAAAATATGAAAGTATGCTTAAATCAAACCGAGTAGTATTTTTTGACACTACGGAGTTTGAAGGAATTATACAACACTACCTAGATGATGGTAATTTTCAAAAAGCAAAAAAAGCATTACAAATTGCCTTAGACCAACACCCTAAAACTACTGAATTACAGTTACTACAGGTAGAAATTTTTATATTTGAAGATCAATTAGATAAAGCAGAAGACTTAATTGCAACGCTAGAAAGTATCGAGGCTAGCAACGAAGATATTTTAGTACAAAAGGCTGCAATACTATCAAAGAAAAACTTACACAAAGAAGCTATTGAAGTACTTAAAAGTACGTTAGAATTAACTCTAGAACCAGAAAACATACACATGTTAATTGGGATGGAGTTTTTATTTATCGACAACTTCTTAGAAGCTCAAAAAGAATTTGAAAAATGTGTCTATCACGATCCAACAGATTACACTTCTTTTCATAATTTAATGAACTGTTATCATTTTTTAGAAGATTATAACGGTGCTATTAATTTCCTAAAAAAGTATATTGATCAAAACCCTTACAGCGAGCTCGCTTGGCATCAGTTAGGGATTCAATACAAAAAAATTCAAAAATTTGAAGAAGCTCTAGAAGCCTTTGAATACGCTATAATAAGCGATGATAGATTTGTTGGGGCGTATGTAGAAAAAGGAATACTTTTAGAGCAAAAAGGCAACTACCTTGAAGCTATAGAAAACTTTTTGATTTCAACTAAACTAGAAGACCCTACGAGTTTTGCACTTCTTCATATAGGACTTTGTTACAACAAATTAGGAAATGACATCGAAGCCTTAAAGTACTTACACCAAACTGTTCATGAAGATCCATTACTTGATAAAGGGTGGGCAGCACTAACAAAACTGTATTACAAAAAAGAAATGTATCGTGAAGCATTAAGCACAATACAGAAAGCCCTAGAAATTGATAGCGAAAACCCAGACTATTGGTTAATTACTACTAATATTAATATTTTACTGGATCGCATTGAACAAACAAATTACAATTTAAATAAATGTATTGAGCTTGGTGTAGATACTCCAGAAATTTGGATGCAACGCTCACAAGTGCTTTTGGATCTAGATGAAAATGAAGTAAAATATACAGCTTTAAAACTAGCAAAAAACTTAAATAAAAGTCACTCTAAAATCATAAAGAAATTAAAGATAATTGGAGGAGATAACAAGAATCAATCCTCTACAATCGGAATTATAAGAAATAGTTTATCTAATTACCCCTATTTAAATACTATTTTTAAAGAAATATTTCCAGAATTAAAAAATTCAAAAAAATAACAGCTTCGTAAGCCTACTATTGAGTACAAGATAGTAGGCTTATATTCCTCTCAATAAAATCTTTATGATTAAAAGCACAAAGGAATATTTTTTCCTTTTTATCAAAGGCATCGCTATGGGTATAGCAGATGTCATCCCTGGAGTATCTGGAGGAACAATTGCATTTATCACTGGCATCTATCCGGAATTAATAAATAGTATTTCAAATATAAACGTATCACTTTTTAAAGTATGGAAAAAGGAAGGTTTTAAAGTTTTTTGGAAAACTGCAAATGCTCCATTTTTTATAACTCTTATTTCTGGAATTTTATTTAGTGTATTCACTTTTATGAAACTAGCACACTATTTACTAGAATTCTACCCTGACAAACTATGGTCATTTTTCTTTGGATTAATACTCGCAAGTGCACTTTTTATAATTAAGCAGATAAAAAAATGGAACATTAAAAATGTAATTGGCTTATTAAGTGCAACATACATCACCTATATTATTACTAGTTTACCAATTAGTACAGAATCACCCAGTTTACTATACATATTAATTTCTGGAGCTATTGCAAGTTGTGCCATGATTCTACCAGGTATATCAGGTTCATTTATTTTACTACTAATGGGATCTTACAAAAGTGTAAGTGAGGCAATAAGTAACTTTGATATTACTAAAATTATAGTAATAGGTACTGGTGTTATATTAGGACTTACTATTTTTTCTAGGATCTTAAAATGGTTATTTAATAATTACAAAGATCTTATTTTTGCAATACTTACAGGTTTAATTTTAGGATCTTTACCAAAAATTTGGCCTTGGCAAAAAATAGCAGCTACAATAAATATAGGTAGCAAAGAAATTATCAATAAAAAACCCTATATACCAAGTCTAAACTTGTATAATTTTGATTTTTTAAGCTGCATAAGCTTACTACTATTAGGATTTATTTTACTTCTATGTTTAGAAAGTTTTAGTAATCCTAAAAACAAAGCGTAATTCCAAATAATACTAATTGGTCTCTTTGAAATACTACAATCCAAAAGCCAATTAAGATATCAAATACACCCCTATGAAAAAAATTTATGGACTCCTAGGTAGAGACATTGAATATTCATTTTCTAGAAATTACTTCAACACAAAATTTGAAACAGAAAACATAGCCTCACACTATGTAAACTTTGATCTAAAAGATCTAAATACCTTTAAATCAAAAGTTTTAAATACACCTAATTTATCTGGAATTAATGTTACTATACCCTATAAAGAAGAGGTAATTTCATATTTAGACAAACTGGATAATCAAGCAAAAGCAATTGGAGCAGTAAATGTTATTAAATTAGAAAAAGATGGGACTTTAACAGGATACAACAGTGATTGCTACGGATTTAAACAAGCACTATTACCACTAATAGAAAAAAAACCAAAAAAAGCACTCATCCTTGGAACTGGAGGAGCATCAAAAGCAGTGGCTTATAGTTTAAAAGAACTCGGTATAGACTACAAATACGTTTCAAGAACTGTTAAAAAGAATCAGTATACTTATGAAAATCTCACCGAAGAAATCATAAAAGACCATTTACTACTTATAAACACAACACCACTTGGAACTTATCCGAAAATTGAAACTTGCCCCAATATACCCTATCAGTTTTTAACAGAAGAACATATGCTTTTTGACTTAGTATACAACCCAAGTCAAACTGAATTCCTAAAAAGAGGGCTTAATAAAGGAGCAAAAATACGGAATGGAGATCAAATGTTAGTTTTACAAGCAGAAAGAGCTTATGAAATTTGGGAACAATAATACCAATTAATCTTTAAAATCGATACAATAAATTTTTTCTTTTTCCTTTCTACTTTATTAGAATAATAAAGCGTAGCTAAGGCTATGCTTGATTTTTATAATGCGTATAAAGAAAAAATACTTCAATTTATTTTATATCGATTTCAAAGATCAATTGGTATAACAAACACAAAGAGAGTGTTCTATTTTAGAACACTCTCTTGTTTAGTATTTGATACTAAAAATTTATACCTTTCTTCTTTGAAACTAGCCACGTCTAGAACTAGAAGAAGATTGCCCTTGATTGAAAGATTGCTGCTGTTGCTGTCTGTTTTGTCGTTTTACAGCTTCTGCATACGCTCTACCCAATGGAGTATATATTGCTTGAGGAATTTTGAATTTTTTTAATTGCTCAAAATTTAACTTAGTTCTACCTCCTCCTATTTGAGAAAATAAGGTTTGCTTATTTTTTTCTGTTGCTGATTGGTTAGGACTTTTATTAACCTGAACTTTTTTACTACCTCCAAACAAAGGTTCTTTTTCTTTTCCAAAATCATCATTGACTCTCATAGATAATATATTTTAAGTTATACTAGATTGTTTTCATCTAAGAGCTTGTTTAAACTCATTACTTCCTGTAATCCAAAATTTCAATAACTTAGATCATATAAAAAAATTTATATATCTCGATATGCACTTCATTTAAAAGTAAACCAATAATGGTAAACTTTTGAAATACGATTTGCATCCCCCTTAAACATAATTATACAAAAACCTATCAAATGAATTTATTAGAAACCATTGTTGAAAAAGCATCGTATATAACTCTATTTTAACAATATAGCGTGTTTACACC
>WTKB01000248.1 GCA_011524575.1 Aquimarina sp. | reverse complement strand
ACTTTAAATTTTGTAAGGGAATTGTTATCCATTTTTAGTGTATTATGTGATTTTAAACAAGCTCTTAAATAATAATTGTTTTGTTTTTAAATATTAAAAATCTTTAGAATATTTTTGCATAAATTATACGTTATGCAATTTATTGATACTCATTGTCATATTTATAGTGATGCTTTTGATGAAGATCGTGAAAAAGTCCTTTGTGATGCTTTTTCTAAAGGGATTTCTCCTATTTTTTTACCAGCTATAGATGCCAGTTCAGTGCCTAAAATGCTTGAACTAAAAGAAAAATATCCAGAGGATATATTTTTGATGACAGGTTTGCATCCTACTTACGTTAAAGAAAACTACAAAGAGGAACTTCAGTTTGTCGCAGCACAATTACAAACACAACAATATTGTGCAGTAGGGGAGATTGGTATGGATTTATACTGGGATACTACTTTTTTAAAACAACAGCAAGAGGCTTTCGATACGCAGCTACAATGGGCGATAACACATCAATTACCTGTTAATATTCATTGTAGAAATGCTTTTGATGAAACTTTTGAAATTTTAGAAAATTATAAAGACAAAGGGCTTACAGGTATATTTCATTGTTTTACAGGAGATTTTAATCATGCTCAAAAAGCTATTGATTGTGGTTTAAAATTAGGTATCGGAGGAGTGGTGACTTTTAAAAACGGGAAAATTGATCAATTTTTAGGGCAAATTCCATTGGAACATATTGTTTTAGAGACAGATGCCCCTTATTTAGCTCCTTCTCCTTATAGAGGAAAGCGAAATGAACCTGCCTATTTACAATATATTGCAGAAAAATTAGCAATGATATATAACTGTTCTTTAGAAGAAATTTCTAAAGTTACTTCAAGAAATGCCATGACTACTTTTAAAGTGATACCCATTGGTCTTTGAAATCGCTCTTAAAATGATTAAGTTCTTTAAGCGTTGCTTCTATATAATTTATAAATTGTGTGTCAGAGTATTGTCTTAGGATTGAGCTTTCCATAAATTAATGTCTTAATAGGGATTAAATCTTTTTTAAAAATACAAAATTTCAAAGGCTAATTGGACATTATTTTAAAATCAACTTTTGTTGATCCTTGTTTATTGTGTATTTTTGATCTCGGAGTTTTTACTACCTATAATTACACTATGAATCCTAAAGTATTACTTACCAGTAAAGAGATTGATATTATATTACATCGTTTGGCATGTCAGCTTATAGAGAACCATTTGGATTTTTCAAATACGGTGCTGATTGGTCTGCAACCTAGAGGCGTTTTTGTAACCCAGCGTATTGCTCAATTACTTACAGATTGTTATGGGGTTAAAGATTTAAAGATCGGTTCTTTAGATACTACTTTTTTTAGTGATGATTTCAGAAGAAAAGGAAGTCCTTTACAGGCTAATAAAACTTTAATAGATTTTATAGTTGAGGATAAAAATGTAGTTTTTATTGATGATGTTTTATACACAGGACGCAGTGTTAGAGCTGCACTTACAGCCATTCAATCTTTTGGCCGTCCTAGTAGCATAGAGTTTTTAACTTTTATTGATAGAAGGTTTAGTAGACACTTACCCATTATGCCTAATTATAAAGGACGAAAGGTAGATGCTATTGCGGATGAACGTGTAGAAGTACGTTGGAGAGAAAATCAGGGAGAGGATATTGTATATTTAGTTAAATAATAGTTTTTTTATGAGCGAGCTTAGTGTGTCTCACCTATTGGGAATTAAAGATTTAACTCCTAAAGATATTTCATTTATTTTTGATACAGCAGATCATTTTAAAGAAGTGATCAATAGACCTATTAAAAAAGTACCTTCTCTTAGAGATATAACCATTGCAAATTTATTTTTTGAGAATAGTACTCGGACACGGCTTTCTTTTGAATTGGCACAAAAAAGACTCTCTGCAGATGTTGTGAATTTTTCTGCAGCTTCTTCTTCTGTTAAAAAAGGAGAAACTTTGGTGGATACCGTTAATAATATCTTAGCCATGAAAGTGGATATGGTGGTAATGCGTCATCCACTAGCAGGAGCAGGAGTTTATCTTTCTAAAAAGGTAGATTCGGTGATTATTAATGCAGGAGATGGAGCACATGAACATCCTACGCAAGCTTTATTAGATAGTTATTCTATCCGTCAAGAACTTGGTGAAGTTGCAGGGAAAAAAGTGGTAATAGTGGGTGATATATTACACTCTAGAGTAGCACTTTCAAATATTTATGCACTTCAAAAAATGGGTGCAGAAGTTAAAGTTTGTGGGCCCAAAACATTGATACCAAAGTATATTGAGAGTCTGGGTGTATCGGTAGAACTCAACTTAGAAAAAGCTTTAAAGTGGTGCGATGTAGCCAATATGTTACGTGTTCAAAATGAGCGAATGGATATTTCTTATTTTCCATCAACCAGAGAATATGTAGATCAATACCAGCTCAATGCAGGAGTATTGCAAAAAATAGATAAAGAGATTTTAATAATGCATCCAGGTCCTATTAACAGAGGAGTAGAAATTACTTCTGAGATTGCAGATTCTTCTAATGCCATAATTCTGGATCAAGTAGAAAATGGTGTGGCTGTTAGAATGGCAGTAATGTATTTGTTAGCTTCTAAAATTAAATAATTATGAAAGTAGAACTTGTAAATGAGATCACTACTATTTATCAAGAAAACAGTGATTTATCTGATTTTTTAAATAAAGTAAATGAGCTAAAAAATATTGGAATAGATCACTCTACGATTCTCTTTTTTAATGAAGAACAACAATTATCAAAGTTGGAATTAGAGCAGTTATTGCCAATAATTTCAAAACATAGAACAGCTAACAAATCTTTTGTAATGGTAACGACCTCTTTAGATTTTGATAGTGCAGATCATGATGATTTTGTAGTAGTACCTACGTTACAAGAAGCTTTTGAACTTATCGAGATGGAGGACATCGAGCGTGATTTAGGATTTTAAATTCTATGTAATACATGGCATAATACCAATTCTTACTCAAAATGACCGTAATAAATCATTCCTTTTTCCTTTATACTTTATTATAAAAATAAACCATAGCTAAGGCTATGATTTATTTTACAGTAATTTTAAGCAAGAATTGGTATAAATTTATTTTTATTTATTCTCTTTGATGCGTTTACAAATACTCGGTTGCTGGGCAGCTGCCCCAAATTCCAAACATCGAACCACTTCACAAGTATTGGAGGTGAATGGGCATTTATTGTTGTTAGATTGTGCAGAGGCTACCCAAATTACGTTGCGTCAACACCGGATAAAATTTACACGCATCCACCATATTTTTATTTCGCATTTACATGGAGATCATGTTTTAGGGCTTGTAGGTTTAATCATGACTTTTAGGATGCTCAACAGGGCAAAACCCTTACATATTTATGGGCCAAAAGGGATTAAAAATTTTGTGTGTAGTCAACTTAAATCTTTAAGTGCTTATACCGATTATCCATTAATATTTAAAGAATTAGAGCGTAATGCTCCAGAAGTTATTTTTGAAGATAATAAACTTAAAGTTACTACTATCCCTTTAAAGCATCGTATATATGCCAATGGATATCTTTTTGAAGAAGCTCCCAAAGATCGTAAACTTCTTCTTTCCAAAGTATTAAATTACAATATTGACAAAGCTTATTTCAATAGTATAAAAAAAGGTAAAGATATTTTATTGGACTCTGGCGTATGTATTAAAAATGAGGAACTCACAGAAGATCCACCACCACCAAAACGTTATGCTTTTTGTACGGATACCGCTTATTATCCACCAATTGCTGAACAATTAAAAAAAATAGGAACAATTGATGTATTGTATCATGAAGCGACATTTTTAAATAGTCATGAACATTTGTGTATTCCTACAGGACATAGTACCGCCCAGCAGGCAGGAAAAATTGCAAAAGCTGCTGCTGTAAAACAACTCATTTTAGGGCATTATAGTACACGTTATGGGCATTTACAAGCTTTTATAGATGAGTCGCAAATTGAATTTGAAAATACCCATTTAGCTATAGATGGAAAGGTGTTTGAATGGTAGTTTTTGGGAAGTAATTTGTGTAAAGAATTAAATAGGGTTATTTTTATGTAAGATCTTATTTAATCAAGTTCTTAGCGTGCATATTTTGACAGATAATTTAAAAATATATTTATGAACACCATAATAGAAGATTTACTTAATAATCAAGTGAAATATGAGGCACAAGCCTCTATGCAGTATTTAGCTATGGCTGCCTGGGCAGACACTAAAGGTTATGGGGGAGTGGCTAATTTTTTTTATAAACAGTCTGAGGAAGAGCGTCAACACATGACTAAACTCTTAAAGTTTATAAATGAACGTGGCGGAAAAGTAGTAGTTCCTTCTTTAGAAAAACCTACTGCGGATTTTGATTCTTTGATTGCTCTTTTTGATAAGTTTTTGTCTAGTGAGATTTTTGTAACGGAGCAAATCAATAAAGTGATTTTTGAGTGTTTGCAACAAAAAGATTACAATGTACATAACTTTATGCAGTGGTATGTTGCCGAGCAACTTGAAGAAGAAGCTACCGCAAGAACTTTGTTGGATAAGTTAAATATTATTGGTGATAATACTTCGGGATATTATCTTTTTGATAGAGATATTGAAGGATTTACTGCCGAGGAAACAACTCTGGAGTAAATAAGCTTTGAAATTGCTGTAAAATACTTTATCTTATTTTACAGCAATTTCAAGAATAAACCGGTCTTATTTTGGTCGAATAAAAGTTGTTCTACCTTGATTTTATGTGTTCTATTACTCTCTTCTTGATGTCCAGCAGCAGCTTGTGGTGTATGTGAAATTGTAGATATTGATGCTAAAACACTTGTTATATCATGGTTACTTTGATTTTGTACCATAGCAGTCAATGCCTCACTTTGCCAAGCACCGATGTCTATGCTTTTAATCTCAGGAATTAGTGTATCTGAGTTTTCATTTGTTTGTTTACATTTTTCTATTTGATTCTCGCATAAAATTACGGCTTCTTCTGGGGTTATTTTGTTTTGAGAAAGATCATCCATAATTTTTTCCAAATCTGCGATTTCTTCCTCTATATGTCTAGAATAACTTTCAAGTATTTCACAAAAAGAATTTATATTTTTAAGTTGTGCTACAGGTAAATTATTTTCTTTTAATGCTTTTAAGCTTACTTTTAAATTTTTAATTTGTTCATTTCTTCTATATCAATTCGGTTATCAGTGTTAAAGGCTTTACCTTTCGCATGTTTGCTTTTGCTGAATACTTAGTTACTCCTTATGAACATTTCAATCCATTTATTTTCAATAAAATACCTTCAAAAAAAAGGCTATTTT
>WTKB01000043.1 GCA_011524575.1 Aquimarina sp. | reverse complement strand
ATCGATATAATAAATCGTTTCTTTTTCCTTTCTACTTTATTAGAAAAATAAACCGTAGCTAAGGCTATGCTTGATTTTTATAATACGTATAAAGAAAAAATAATTCAATTTATTTTATATCATTTTCAAAGATCAATTGGTATAAACCATTTAAAACCATATTTAAAAATTATCCTATTTAAAAAATAGTGAATTTTATAAATAGATTTCAAATAGCATTATTCTTTCTTATAAATAAGAATAGACAAAGGAGGTACTATGAAATTAGCACTGTAATTTTTATGATGTGCCTTTATTCTTTTAGGAATTATAGACTTATTAATTTCATAACCACTTCCAAAATATTTAGTAGCATCCGAATTAAGTACACAACTTAATTTGGCTGATGTTGGCACTCCTAAAACATACTCTTCTAACGGCTGTGGAGTAAGATTACAAATAACTAATAAATCATTTTTTGTATCATGTCCTTTTCTTACATAGGCGAGTACCGAGTTTTTATGGTCATCTAAACTGATCCACTCAAAACCTTCTGAAGAAAAAGCTTTTTCATAAAGAGCAGGTGCATTTTTATACAGTATATTAAGATCCCTTACAAAACACTGTAATTTTTTATGAGGATCAAATTCTAGTAAATGCCAATCTAGGCTAGAAAGTGCATTCCATTCAGAAGTTTGTCCAAATTCACCCCCCATAAAAAGCAACTTTGTACCAGAGTGTGTGTACATATATCCAAATAAAGTTCTGAGGTTGGCAAAACGTTGCCATTCGTCTCCTGGCATTTTACCTACTAAAGGTTTTTTCCCGTAAACTACCTCATCGTGAGAAAGAGGTAGCGTATAATTTTCACTAAAAGCGTAGGCTAAACTAAAAGTAATATCGTTTTGATGATACTTTCTATAGATAGTATCTTTACTAAAGTAATCTAAAGTATCGTTCATCCACCCCATCATCCATTTCATTCCAAAACCAAGACCGCCTAAATCAACAGGTTTGGTTACTCCGTAAAATGCTGTAGATTCCTCTGCAATAGTTTGGATGCCATCAAAACGCGTGTATAATTCTCTATTAAAATCCTTTAAAAAACGAATCGCTGCTAAGTTTTCATTACCTCCATAAATATTAGGCTCCCACTCACCGTGATCTCTAGAGTAATCCAAGTAAAGTATTGAAGCAACACCATCCACACGAAGTGCATCAATATGAAACTCTTGCATCCAGAATACCGCATTACTAATTAAAAAGGCACGTACTTCGTTACGCTCATAGTTAAAAATCAAACTATTCCAATCTTGATGAAAGCCTTTTCGAGGATCTGGATGTTCGTATAAATGAGACCCATCAAAAAAACCAAGACCATGAGCATCACTAGGAAAATGCGATGGTACCCAGTCTAAAATTACTCCAATATCGTTTTGATGAAAAACATCGACTAAGTATTTAAATTGATCAGGTGTTCCAAAGCGAGAACTCGTAGCAAAATAACCTGTAAGTTGGTATCCCCATGAAGGAGAATACGGATACTCCATAACTGGCATAAACTCTACATGTGTAAAATTCATATCTTTTACATAAGCTACTAATTCTACAGCGAGTTCTTCAAAACTTAAGTTTTGATTTTCAGATTTTCTCTTCCATGACTCTAAATGCACTTCATAAATAGAAAAAGGTTTATCAAGACCATTTTTATCTTTACGATAGGTCATCCAGTTAGTATCTTTCCATTGATAGGTAGATGTTTTTTGAATTTTTGAAGCCGTCTTTGGTGGTAATTCAGTAAGTCTTGCATAAGGATCCGACTTTTGCGAAACGACACCTTCATGATGTGACTCTATATGGTATTTATATAGGTCATCATGTCCAACATTAGGAATAAAACCCTCCCAAATTCCAGAATGATCCCATCTAACAAAAAGAGGATGTTCCTGTGGATTCCAGTAATTAAAGTCACCTATTACAGATACCTTTTTTGCTGAAGGTGCCCAAACTGCAAAATAAGTCCCTTCGACTCCATTATGAATTGTGGTATGTGCCCCTAATTTTTCAAATAAATTATAATGTGTACCATTTTTAAAAAGTGCAATATCAAATTCCGAAAAAAAAGATAGAGGTTCAACGTTTGCCATAATATTTAATACTTACTAATAATAAAAAAAATAATTTCACCAATTCTAAATAGAATAAGGTGAAATCGATCCTGAAGTTATTGTATTTTAATGTACTTACACCCCTTAATCTTTGAAATCGAAATAACAAATCATTTCTTTTCCCTTTTACATTTAGCATAAAAATAAACCCTAGTTAAAGCTATGCTTGATTTTTATAATGCATATATAGAAAAAATACTACAATTTATTTTATAACTATTTCAAAGACTAAGTGGTATTCTATTAAAAGATTAATTTAAAATAAAAAATAAAATAGACTTTTACTTTAAACCTATATGCGTATTAGCTGGTATCGTAGCATTATTACGAACAACTACAATACCATCTTTAATAACATAAGTATCGGTAACCTCATCTTTAAGATTTTCATCACCACGGATAATTACATTATCACCTATTCGGGTATTTTTCTCAATTATAGCATTGGTAATTTCACAATTCTCTCCTATTCCTATGTAAGGTTCTTTCTTATCTATACATTCCTGTACTTCATTCAATTTTTGATAACTATCACTTCCCATTATGTAAGCACCTCTAATGACTGAACCTTTACCTATTCGGGCACGTATTCCAATAATAGAATGCTCAATGCTTTTTGCAGAAATAATAGATCCTTCACTAATAAGTACCTTATCTAACAAGGTTACATCTATTTTACTTGGAGGTAAAATACGTGGTCGTGTATGGATGGTATTTTCTTTATCAAAAAGATTAAACTTAGGAACATCATCCGTGAGTGCTAAATTAGCTTCATAAAAAGATTTAATAGTACCTATATCTTCCCAATATCCTTCATATTGGTATCCATATACTTTTTTCCCTCCTAGAATCGATTCTGGAATAATTTCTTTACCAAAATCTATGGTTTCTGGGTTACTAAGTACCTCTTTAAGAATTTCTTTATTAAAAATATAAATCCCCATAGATGCTAAGTACTCTCTTCCTTCACTTTTCATTTCAGGAGAAACTTCAGACTCCCATCCTATAAGCTCTTGTGAAGATGGTTTTTCTACAAAAGTTTTAATAAAACTGTTTTCGTCAGTTTTTAGAATTCCGAAAGAAGTCGCTTCAGAAGCTTTTACTGGTTGGGTAGCAATACTGATTTCAGCACCACTGTTAATGTGTGCTTGAATCATTTCTGAAAGATTCATTTGATATAACTGATCTCCAGATAAGATCAATACATATTCATGCTCATTGTTTTGGATATGTGACATACATTGACGCACAGCATCAGCTGTTCCCTGAAACCATGTTGGGTTATCAGGAGTTTGCTCTGCTGCTAAAATATCCACGAAAGCCTCACTAAAATGACTAAACTGATAAGTATTTTTAACATGAGAATTTAAAGACGCTGAGTTAAATTGTGTAAGTACGTAAATACGTTTTAAATCATGATTAATACAGTTTGAAATAGGGATATCTACAAGCCTATATTTTCCTGCTACAGGAACTGCAGGCTTTGAACGATGACTTGTTAGTGGGTTGAGACGAGTACCTTGTCCGCCTCCCAGAATAACACTGATAACTTTTTTATTAATCATTATGATATAATTTATTTAGATTTTCTGATAAAGTGATCTTTTTTGATCGAACCACTTTAGAGCTTGTTTAAACTCACTACTTCGTGTAATTCTGTTTAAACAAGCTCTTAATTATAGATATTCTTTATAGCAGTCTATATAATCTTTTGCAGATCTTGGCCAACTATGATCTATAGCTAATAATTGTTCTCTTTTGGCAGTAAACCAATAAGTATGATGATAAAAATGAATAGCTTTACTAACTGCCTGAGCAATATTCCAAGAAGTTACTTCATGAAAAACAATACCATTTCCATTGATTTTATCAACACCAGATTGTTTCACCTGCTGCATATCAATATTGAAAATAGTATCTTTAAGTCCTCCTACATGGTGTACTATAGGGAAAGTACCATAGCGTAAACTATACATTTGATTAAGCCCACAAGGCTCTACACGAGAAGGCATTAATAGAAAATCACTACCTGCATAGATACGATGTGCCAACTTTTCATTATAGCCTACATATAAACTATATTTTCCCTTATAAGCTGTTTTAATATCCTCTAAGGATTGTGTGGTTTGCACATCACCACTTCCAAGTACCAGTATATTTACCTCTAATCCCATTTTATCATATAAATAGGAAATACTTTCGGCAAGTAGATCAGAGCCTTTTTCATAAACAAATCGACCAATAAAAGATACTAAAGGTAAATCAGGGTTTAAATCAAATTCTTCACAAAGCCATTGCTTATTTACTTGTTTTCCATTAGATATATTTTTTTGATCGTAATTAGTCACAAGCATTTTATCTGTAGCTGGATTCCATAACTGGGTATCAATACCATTTAAAATCCCCGTACATTTTTGTGACTCACTCATAAGTAAAGCTTCTAAATGATTGGCTTTATATTGTAACTCGTTCATGTAAGAAGGAGAAACTGTGGTAACTTTCCAAGCACACTTTATAGCACAAGCTAAAGGGTTTATAGATCCATACCAATCTAAAAGACCAATATGTTTATGATCAAAATCCGGCAAGTAATACAATTTGTCGTATCCAAAGTATCCTTGATATTGTGCATTATGGATAGTAATAATTGTTGGAATATCTTTAAGTTTTTCAAACTCGAAAGCATATTTTGTAAAGAAAGGAACTAAGCCCGTATGATGATCATGACAATGAATAATATCAGGTAGTTTTTCACTAGAATTTATGAACTGTGTAGCTGCTACTTGAAAAGCAGTAAAACGAGCTACATCGTCAGCACATCCGTAAATTTCTTTTCTATCTGTAAGATCTTTAATTTTCACTAAATACACTTCAAAGCCTAAATAACAAGGATCTAAAAGCAAAACTTGATAAGTATAAGTAGTGCTTCCAAGATGGAGACTATGTTCAAAAACAACCTCAACTTTTTTATCCTTAATATAGGAATTATCATAGTAAGGCATAATAAGCTTTGAAGAACAACGCTCTAAAGATTGATATTTAGGAAGTGCTCCAGCAACATCGGCAAGGCCTCCCACTTTGGCAATAGGAAAACACTCTGCTGTGATGTGTATGACAAAAGGAGATAGAGTTTGCATATTGTTATGTTTCTTTCTTTTAAAGATGATTTTTTTGAAAAAAATTATGCTAAAAGAATTATCTTA
>WTKB01000287.1 GCA_011524575.1 Aquimarina sp. | reverse complement strand
CGTTCTCCAGGAGTATTTTTTGGACAGTCTTTTCATGCTAATGGGTCTAAATTATATTCTGCTCGAGTAATTCCTTTCAAGGGATCATGGATTGAATTTGCTACGGATATCAATAGCGTAATGTACGCTTATATAGATCGTAAAAAGAAATTACCAGTAACTACTCTTTTTAGAGCTATTGGTTTTGAAAGAGATAAAGATATACTAGAAATCTTTGATCTCGCAGAAGAGGTTAAAGTTTCTAAATCATCTATTAAAAAAGTTTTAGGTCGTCAATTAGCAGCGAGAGTACTTAATACTTGGCATGAAGATTTTGTTGATGAAGATACTGGAGAAGTAGTATCTATTGAAAGAAATGAAATTGTAATTGATAGAGATATTACTCTTGAAAAAGAGCATATCGAAGAAATTTTAGAAAGTGGTGTAAAATCTATCTTACTTCATAAAGAAGGAAATGAAAGAGGGGATTTTGCCATTATATATAACACCCTTCAAAAAGATCCAACAAATTCTGAAAAAGAAGCTGTTGAACACATATATAGACAACTTCGTAACGCAGAACCGCCTGATGAAGAAACTGCAAGAGGTATTATTGATAAACTCTTCTTTTCTGACCAAAGATATAACTTAGGTGAAGTAGGTCGTTACCGAATGAATAAGAAGTTAAATCTAGATATCGAAATGGATAAGCAAGTGCTTTCTAAATTAGATATCATCACTATTGTTAAGTATCTCATAGAGCTAATTAATTCAAAGGCTGAGATTGATGATATTGATCACCTTTCTAATCGTCGTGTACGTACTGTTGGTGAGCAATTATCACAGCAGTTTGGTGTTGGTCTTTCAAGAATGGCAAGAACTATTCGTGAAAGAATGAATGTAAGGGATAACGAGGTATTTACTCCTATTGATCTTATTAATGCCAAGACACTTTCTTCTGTAATTAATTCTTTCTTTGGAACGAATCAGTTATCACAGTTTATGGATCAAACCAATCCGTTAGCTGAGATTACTCATAAAAGAAGGTTATCTGCTCTTGGTCCTGGTGGTCTTTCAAGAGAAAGAGCTGGTTTTGAGGTTCGTGATGTTCATTATACTCATTATGGTAGGTTATGTCCTATTGAGACTCCTGAAGGTCCAAATATTGGTTTAATCTCATCTTTAGCAGTATATGCTAAAGTAAACACTATGGGGTTCATAGAAACTCCTTATCGTAAGGTTTCTGATGGTGTTGTTGATATTGTAAGCACTCCTGTTTATTTAAGTGCAGAAGAGGAGGAAGGAAAGAAAATTGCTCAAGCAAATATTCCTTTAGATGATAATGGGCAAATTACTATTGATAAAGTTATTGCTCGTGAAGAAGGGGATTTCCCAGTTGAAGATCCAAAAAACATCAATTATACAGATATTGCTCCTAATCAGATTTCTTCTATATCTGCTTCTTTAATTCCATTCTTAGAGCATGATGATGCAAACCGTGCACTTATGGGATCAAACATGATGCGTCAGGCAGTACCTCTTTTACGTGTTGATTCACCAATTGTAGGAACGGGGCTTGAGCGTCAAGTGGCTTCAGATTCTAGAGTACTTATTAATGCTGAATCTGAGGGAGTTGTTGAATATGTAGATGCTAAGAAAATTACGATTAAATACGATCGTACGGATGAAGATCGTTTAGTTAGTTTCGATACAGATTTTAAAGATTATAGTCTTATTAAGTTTAGAAAAACTAACCAAGGTACTTGTATTAATTTAAAGCCAATTGTAAGAGTTGGTGATCGAGTAACTAAAGGTCAGGTACTTTGTCAAGGTTATGCTACTGAAAAAGGAGAGTTAGCTCTTGGTAGTAACATGAAAGTAGCTTTTATGCCTTGGAAAGGGTATAACTTTGAGGATGCAATTGTAATTTCTGAGAAGGTAGTACGAGAAGATATTTTTACTTCTGTACATATTGATGAATATTCTTTAGAGGTTCGAGATACTAAATTAGGTAACGAAGAACTTACTAACGATATTCCTAATGTTTCTGAAGATGCTACTAAGGATCTTGATGAAAACGGAATGATTCGTATTGGAGCTGAAGTAAAACCTGGTGATATTCTTATTGGTAAGATTACTCCAAAAGGAGAAAGTGATCCTACTCCAGAAGAAAAATTATTACGTGCTATCTTTGGTGATAAAGCAGGTGATGTTAAAGATGCTTCATTAAAAGCTTCACCTTCATTACATGGTGTTGTTATTGATAAGAAATTATTTTCTAGAGCAGTAAAAGATAAGAGAAAGCGTTCTCAAGATAAAGAAGAAATTCAAAAGCTTGAGCAAAAGTATGATGTGCATTTTGAAGCACTTCGTGCGCAACTTATCGAAAAGTTATTTTCTATTGTTGGAGGTAAAACTTCTCAAGGAGTCTATAATGACTTAGAAGAAGAAGTACTTCCTAAAGGTAAGAAGTACACTTTAAAAATGCTTAATAGTATTGATGATTATTCTCACTTAAGTAAAGGTGTTTGGATTACGGATAATAAGTTAAATAGTTTAGTTGCCGACTTATTACACAATTATAAAATTAGAGAAAACGATCTTCAAGGTAATTTAAGAAGAGATAAGTTTACGATTTCTGTTGGTGATGAACTTCCTTCAGGTATTTTAAAATTTGCTAAGATTTATGTTGCTAAAAAGCGTAAATTAAAAGTGGGTGATAAAATGGCAGGTAGACACGGAAATAAGGGTATTGTAGCTCGTATTGTACGTCAGGAAGATATGCCATTCCTTGAAGATGGAACTCCAGTAGATATTGTACTGAATCCATTAGGGGTACCATCTCGTATGAATATTGGTCAGATTTATGAAACCGTATTAGGGTGGGCAGGTCAAAAACTTGGTCGTAAGTTTGCTACTCCTATTTTTGATGGTGCATCTTTAGATCAAATAAATGCACTTACTGATGAAGCAGGTGTGCCTAGATTTGGTCATACCTATTTATTTGATGGAGGAACTGGTGATCGATTTGATCAACCAGCAACCGTTGGTGTGATTTATATGTTGAAATTAGGTCACATGGTAGATGATAAAATGCACGCAAGATCTATTGGTCCATATTCATTGATTACGCAACAACCATTAGGTGGTAAAGCACAATTTGGTGGTCAGCGTTTTGGTGAGATGGAGGTTTGGGCTCTTGAGGCGTATGGTGCTTCAAGTACACTTCGTGAGATTCTTACTGTTAAATCTGATGATGTAGTTGGTAGGGCAAAAACATATGAGAGTATTGTAAAAGGTTCTCCAATGCCAGAACCAGGAATACCAGAATCGTTCAATGTACTTATGCACGAATTAAAAGGTCTTGGTTTAGATATACGTTTAGAGAAATAATCCTTTTTCAAGTGATTACTTCGTATATAATGTTGTTTAAATTTTAAGAGTTGATATCAGTACCACATTAATTATAAGTTCCATTCATTATGGCTAGAAATAATAACTATAATAATCAGGTAGTAAAGTTTAACAAAATATCCATAGGGTTAGCTTCTCCAGAATCTATTCTGGAGGCTTCTCATGGAGAAGTGTTAAAACCTGAAACTATAAATTACCGTACTCACAAACCAGAAAGAGATGGTCTATTCTGCGAACGCATCTTTGGTCCTATTAAAGATT
The DNA here is from genome assembly GCA_011524575.1 of Aquimarina sp. Taxonomy (GTDB): domain Bacteria; phylum Bacteroidota; class Bacteroidia; order Flavobacteriales; family Flavobacteriaceae; genus Aquimarina. Next base: position 12,461 of record WTKB01000287.1, on the reverse strand, counting down.
ATGAGTGTGCTTGTGGGAAATATAAACGTATTCGTTATAAGGGAATAGTTTGTGACCGTTGTGGTGTAGAAGTTACAGAGAAAAAAGTACGTAGAGACCGTGTTGGACATATCAATTTAATTGTTCCTGTTGCTCATATTTGGTACTTTAGATCTCTTCCAAATAAAATAGGTTATATTCTTGGATTACCTTCTAAGAAGCTCGATATGATTATTTATTACGAGCGTTATGTAGTTATCCAACCTGGTATTGCAAAAAATGAAGAGGGCGAGCCGATTCAAAAAATGGATTTCCTTACAGAAGAAGAGTATTTAAATATTGTAGATACTTTACCACAAGAAAACCAGTATCTTGATGATTCTGATCCTGATAAATTCATTGCATCAATGGGTGCAGAATGTCTTATTGAATTATTAAAGCGTATTGATTTAGATAATTTATCTTTTGATTTACGTCATAAGGCAAATAACGAATCTTCAAAGCAACGTAAGGCAGAAGCTCTAAAGCGTCTTCAAGTAGTGGAGTCGTTAAGAGATGCTAATAAAAACAGAGAGAATAACCCAGAGTGGATGATCATGAAAGTGATTCCTGTAATCCCACCTGAGTTACGTCCTTTAGTTCCTTTAGATGGAGGTCGTTTTGCAACTTCTGATTTAAATGATTTATACCGTAGAGTAATTATTAGAAATAACCGTTTAAAGCGTCTTGTAGAAATCAAAGCGCCAGAGGTGATTCTAAGAAACGAAAAGCGTATGCTACAGGAATCTGTAGATTCACTTTTTGATAATACTCGTAAATCTTCAGCTGTTAAGACAGAAAGTAACCGACCATTAAAGTCGCTTTCAGATTCTTTAAAAGGTAAACAGGGGCGTTTCCGTCAAAATTTATTAGGTAAACGTGTGGATTATTCTGCTCGTTCTGTAATTGTTGTTGGGCCAGAGTTAAAACTTTTTGAGTGTGGTCTTCCAAAAAATATGGCAGCAGAACTTTACAAACCTTTTGTGATTCGTAAGCTTATCGAAAGAGGTATTGTAAAAACGGTAAAATCTGCAAAGAAAATTATTGATAGAAAAGAACCTATTGTTTGGGATATCTTGGAAAATGTGCTTAAGGGGCATCCTGTACTTCTTAACCGTGCTCCTACACTTCACCGTTTAGGAATTCAGGCTTTTCAACCTAAGCTTATAGAAGGTAAGGCGATCCAATTACACCCATTAGCATGTGCGGCATTTAATGCTGATTTTGACGGGGATCAAATGGCGGTGCATTTACCATTAGGACCAGAGGCTATTTTAGAGGCTCAATTACTAATGTTAGCATCACATAATATTCTAAACCCTGCAAATGGAGCACCAGTTACCGTTCCTTCTCAGGATATGGTATTGGGGCTATATTACATGACTAAAGGACGTAGGTCTACTCCAGAAGTGCCTATTCGTGGAGAAGGGCTTACTTTTTATTCTGCGGAAGAGGTTAATATTGCCTATAATGAGAAGCGTTTAGATATTAATGCTATTATTAAAATCAAAACCGTTGATTTTAATGAAGATCGTGAATTAGTTCCTCAAATTATTGAAACTACAACTGGTCGTGTACTTTTCAATGAGAAGGTGCCAGCAGCAGCAGGTTATATCAACAAAGTTCTTACAAAGAAAGCTCTTAGGGATATTATTGGAGATATTTTAAAAGTAACTTCTGTGCCAGAAACTGCGGCATTCTTAGACGAGATTAAAACTTTAGGATATGGTTTTGCTTTTAGAGGTGGTTTATCTTTTAGTTTAGGAGATATCATTATTCCAGAAGAGAAAACCGGTATGATTACTGAGGCCAATAAAAAAGTAGATGGTATTATTGCCAACTATAATATGGGTCTTATTACAAATAGTGAAAGATATAACCAAGTTATTGATATTTGGACTTCTACTAATGTACAGCTTACGGAACTTTCTATGAAGCGTATTAGTGAAGATCAGCAAGGATTTAACTCGGTATTTATGATGCTTGACTCTGGGGCTCGTGGTTCTAAAGAGCAGATTCGTCAGCTTACAGGTATGCGTGGATTAATGGCGAAACCAAAGAAGTCAGCAGAAGGTGGTGGAGCGATTATTGAAAACCCAATTATCTCTAACTTTAAAGAAGGTTTATCTATTTTAGAGTATTTTATCTCTACGCACGGTGCTCGTAAGGGACTTGCAGATACCGCTTTAAAAACGGCTGATGCAGGGTACTTAACACGTAGGCTTGTAGATGTTTCTCAGGATGTGATTATCAACCATGAAGACTGTGGTACACTTCGAGGAATTGAAGTAAAACCATTAAAGAAAAATGATGAAATCATAGAGCCTTTAAGTGCACGTATCTTAGGGCGTACTTCTCTTAATGATATTTTAGATCCTGTTAGTCATGAAATACTTGTTGAAGCAGGTAAAGAAATTGATGATAAAGATGTTCGACTTATAGAAGATGCGGGTATTGATAGCGTAGAAGTTCGTTCTGCACTTACTTGTGAATCTAAACGAGGAATTTGTGTTAAGTGTTATGGTCGTAATTTAGCAACTAATAAAACGGTTCAAATTGGAGAAGCTGTTGGAGTTGTAGCTGCACAATCTATTGGTGAACCAGGAACACAGTTAACACTTCGTACTTTCCACGTAGGGGGTATTGCAGGTAACATTTCAGAGGAAAATAGTATTAAAGCACGTTTTTCTGGAGTTACTGAAATTGAAGAACTAAAAACTGTAAAAGGAGAGAATGTAACGGGTGATCAAGTAGAGATTGTAATTTCTAGAACATCAGAGATTAAAGTTGTTGATCCAAAAACAAAAGTAGTTCTTAGTACGAATTTAATCCCTTATGGTTCGGAACTACATATTAAATCTGGGTCAAATATCGAAAAGGGTGATATTGTTTGTTCTTGGGATCCTTATAATGGAGTAATTATTTCTGAGTTTGCTGGAAAAGTGAAATTTGATAACATTGATCAAGGTATAACTTACCAAGTAGAGATTGATGAACAAACAGGTTTCCAAGAAAAGGTAATTTCAGAATCTAGAGATAAGAAAAAGATTCCTACTTTAATGATTATGGGTTCAGGAGATGAGGTATTGAGATCTTATAACCTTCCTGTAGGTGCCCACCTTATGATTGAGGATGGTGAAAAAATTAAAGAAGGTAAAATCTTAGTAAAAATTCCTAGAAAATCTTCTAAAACTGGAGATATTACAGGAGGTCTTCCAAGAGTTACTGAGTTGTTTGAAGCTCGTAACCCATCAAACCCAGCGATTGTTTCTGAAATTGATGGTGTAGTTTCTTTTGGTAAAATTAAAAGAGGTAATCGTGAGATTATTGTAGAATCGAGATTAGGTCAGGTAAGAAAGTATTTAGTTAAGCTTTCTAACCAGATTTTAGTTCAGGAGAATGATTATGTACGTGCAGGAATGCAGCTTTCTGATGGTGCGATTTCTCCGGTAGATATCTTAAAGATTAAAGGGCCTTCTGCAGTACAACAATACTTAGTAAACGAAGTACAGGAAGTATATCGTTTACAAGGGGTGAAGATCAATGATAAACACTTTGAAGTTGTTGTGCGTCAAATGATGCGTAAAGTACAAATTGTAGATCCAGGAGATACTATTTTCTTAGAGAATCAATTGGTACATAAAATAGATTTTATTGATGAAAATGATGAGATCTATGGAAAGAAAGTCATCGAAGATGCAGGAGATAGTGTTAATGTAAAGGCTGGACAAATAATTACTTCACGTCAGTTAAGGGATGAAAATTCTATTCTTAGACGTGATGATAAAGAACTTGTTCAGGCAAGAGATGCTATGCCAGCAACAGCTACACCAATATTACAAGGTATTACTAGAGCTTCGTTACAGACAAAATCATTTATTTCAGCAGCTTCTTTCCAAGAAACTACTAAAGTACTTAATGAGGCAGCAGTAAGCGCTAAAGAAGACTACTTAGAAGGATTAAAGGAAAATGTAATTGTAGGTAAGAAAATTCCAGCTGGTACTGGAATGCGTATCTATGACGATATTGTGGTTTCTGCTAGTAATGAAGAAGCTCTTGATTCGCAAGAAGTAGCTGATAAAGCTTAATATATTTTTACGAATAATTTCGTAATTTGTTCTAAACCTACTTTAAAATTTTCCTGATATTTACAGTAAAATTTTAAAGTAGGTTTTTTTAAATTTAAAAAGTTATGAGTGACCAGAACAATCCTAATAAAGAAGCTAATAAAATAAAGATTGAAATAGATGAGGTAACTGCCGAGGGTGTTTATACCAATTTAGCTATAGTTAACCATTCCCACACAGAGTTTGTCTTAGATTTTATCAATGTAATGCCTGGTAGTCCTAAAAGCAAGGTAAAGAGTCGTCTTATTCTTACGCCTCAACATGCTAAAAAGCTGATGCGAACCCTTCAAGATAATATTGCTCATTTCGAGCGTATCAATGGTGAAATTGCTGATTTTGAAAAACAACAAGTTATTCCTTTAAATTTTGGCGGACCAGAGGGGCAGGCGTAGTTCTTCTATTCATATTATAACAAGTTCTAAACATAAAAAGCATCACTTTATAGTGATGCTTTTTTGTTGTGATATTTTTATTTTATTGCTTTGAAACCATGTTTAAACAAGCTCTGGTTTCAAAGAATTAATTGGATTAAAAATGACTTTCATCAAAACCAATTAAAAAAACCTCTTTTTGACTGCGAGTAATTGCTGTATATAACCATCTTAAGTAATCGATATTTTTACCTTCTTTTAAATAGGGCTGCTCTATAAATACCTGTGGCCATTGTCCCCCTTGTGATTTATGGCACGTAATGGCATAGGCGTATTTGATTTGTAAAGCATTGTAAAACGGACTACTTTTAATTTTTAAGTACCGAGCTTGTTTGGATCTAATTTCTGGAAAATCTTTTTCAATTTCTCGGTATAAGCGTTGTTGCTGCTCGTAGTTTAAAGATGGAGAGTCGAGATCTAGCGTATCTAATATCAGAACAGTGTCTAAAGTGGGCATATTAGGATAGTCGGCAAAACGTATATGTACTTCAGCAAATTTAAATCCGTAGAGTTCTCTAAAGGCATGAATTTCCAAAATTTCGATAAGGTCACCATTGGCAATAAAACCAGCTTCGCTTTTTTGGTCGAGCCAATAATAGTTGTTTTTTACAACCATTAAGTAGTCTCCAATAGCTAGTTCTGTTTCTTTGTCTAGTATTCTGGCTCTGATGTGTTTGTTATATAAGTTTGCACGTTTGTTGGAACGCACAATAATTACAGTACCTTGATGTCCGTATGTGGCATAGGCATTTTCTAGGCTATCAACAATAGCTTCAGAATCTTCTAAGGGTTTAATATCTGTAAAACTATCAAGTTGAAATTTAAAAGAAGGCTCTTTAGATTGAATCGATTTGCGTAACTGGGTAGCATTGGTAAGTAACCCACTCTTTGCAGCTTGTCGTACCACTTCATTGAGTTCATGGTCATGGGTTTCTAATGGGAAATTTTGTTTTAATATTTCTGGATCAAGAGCAGGGCTTAATTCGCTGTTTATGGGGGGGAGCTGTGCGGTATCTCCTATGAAAATTAATCGGCAACCTTCATTTGCATAAACAAAAGAAAGTAAGTCTTCAAGTACCGAGCCTCTTTCAAAAAGTTTTCCCGTGTGAACACTACTATCTGCAATCATTGAAGATTCATCTACAATGTATAGTGTGTTTTTACTTTTATTCGGTTTTAAAGTATAGGTGACTTTACCTCCTGTTTCTTTGCTGGGGTAGTAAATGTGTTTATGAATAGTTTGTGCTTTGGCATCAGCATAATTTGCAAGTACTTTGGCAGCTCTACCTGTTGGAGCAAGTAGTACATATTTCATTTTAATTTGCCACAGTTTTTTTATCAGAGTGCCTACCAGAGTAGTTTTTCCAGTTCCTGCAAAACCTTTAAGTACAAATAGGCTATTGGTATTGGTTTCAAAGAGGAATTCTGTAAGTTTTGTAAGGCATTCAGACTGACTAACTGTAGGTGTAAATGGAAAGTTGTCTATTAGTGATTGATGAAATTCAGAGGGCTTCAAACTGGAAAAAATGAAAGTTATACCTGTTTATATATTAGGATCTTCTCAAAGATAGTCAAGAAAATAGCTAAGTTTAGTTTTGTATTCAAAAAAAAGTGTAGATTTGTGTAATCCTATTTTTTAAAGTTTTTCTACATGAAGATTCTTATTCAATCTGCCCTGTGGCTTGTTATTGCATTTTTAGGTTATAAAGTCTATAATTCTATTGACAGTTCCGTAGCATTTCAAGATATCAAAAAAGTGCGGTTTGCACTTGCGGTAGAGAAGTTAAAAGATATTCGTAAATTACAGCTTGCACACAAAGAAATTGAAGGTGGTTATGCCTCTAGTTTTGAGTCTTTGATTCAGTTTGCAGATACTGCTCAGTTTAAAATCATTCAAAGAAGGGATTCTAGTTTTACAAGGTATGACCGTGCATATCGTATCGATCGTACCATTGATACGGTAGTTGTAGATATTTTAGGTTACGAGTCTGTAAAAGATTCACTTTTTAAAAATTCTACAGCCTATAAAAACTTAGGAAGTGTAACGGTTAAAGGCAAGCAAGCACCTATAACATTAAAGACCAGTGTCGTTGTTAAAAATGAAACCGAATACCCTACATTCAAGGCTTCTATAAGTAAACGTTCGTTATTATTTGATCAAGATGATCACTACATAGAAGAGGAAGAGCAACAGGAGTCTTTAGAAGAAGTTAAAGGAGAAGAAATCCGAGTAGGTTCTCTTAGTGAGATTTCTACAAATGGAAATTGGCCTTTAGTGTATGACAAATAATCTAGATGTTTTGACTGATTCTTCAAAAAATCATTCGACTTCTATATTTTTATCCATTCTACTCGATATGAATGGATTTTCTTTTTATATATCTGGAGCAAATGACTTGCCAGATGCTCGTAAACAAGGAGCTTACTCTTTTGATAACACAGAAAAAAATCTTAAAGAGTTAGCCTACTTTTTAAAAAAGAAACTTCGAATTATAGACCATGGCTTAAAAATAACTAAAGTCGAGTTAGTTTATAATCATCATTTATTTGCATTAGTACCTCAAGAGGTTTTTGATCCAAAGTTTTCAAAAGATTATTTGAAATATACTACACAAACTTTTGAAACAGATATTTTTAAACATGATGTTATTTCTAACACGGGTATAGTAAGTGTTTTTATACCACTAATGAATATTCATAATTTACTGTTAAAACGTTATGGAGCTTTTGAATATAAACATATATCTAGTTATACGTTAACAAGTGAATTAAATAAAAAAGTTTTTAGGAGTTCTTTAGGTTTAGAAAGCCATCAAAAAAATCTTTCTTTAGAAACCGAGTCAGATTTTTATACACAATTGAGTATTTGGTGTTTTGATTCCCATATTGTTATTAAGGGTAGCTGTAATCATCAGTTAATTTTTTACAATAACTTTGATTTTTTATCATTAATAGATATTGTATATTATGTTTTACATGTGCTTAATGACCAAAATATTGAAGCTCAAAAGTCTGTGATTGTTTTATATCAAAGTTGTAATGAGGAATTATTACAACTTTTACAAAAGTACATTACCCCAAATGTAAGTTTTACCTTAACTTCTGCTCAAATTCATTATCAGATACATCAACTTTAGCATTTTAAACTCATGAGAATTATTTCTGGAAAATTTAAGAGTAGACGTATTTCTGCTCCAAAGAAACTTCCTGTACGCCCTACAACAGGGCTTTCAAAAGAATCGTTATTTAATGTAATTAATAATTTATATGATTTCGATGAGATTTCGGTACTGGATTTATTTAGTGGTACGGGAAGTATCAGTTATGAGTTTTGTTCCAGAGGCACTCAAAAAATTACTTGTGTAGATGCCAATTCATATTGTGTGAATTTTATTAGAAAGATGTTTGCTGAGTTTGAGGAACAAGCAGTAATTATAAAAAGTGATGTATTTAAGTTTTTAGAATTATGTAGCCAGCACTTTACTGTAATTTTTGCTGATCCACCTTATGATATGTCTCAAGAAGACTTTACGGCAATTGCAAATCTTGTATTTGAGAAACAATTATTGGAAGAAGAAGGGGTTTTAGTCATAGAACATTCTATACATACTTCTTTTGAGGAGCATCCAAATTTTGATTACCAGAAGAAGTATGGAGGTACTATTTTTAGCTTTTTAAAAGTAACAGCTACTGGAGTTAATGAAGAGGAATAATTTTTAAAGTATTAAGAATACCATGAATACATCCACAATATTAGATTTAGAACCTAAAGCACTATGGGTAAATTTTAGTGCATTAAATGCAATTCCTAGAGCTTCTAAAAAAGAAGAAAAAGTTAGGGAGTTTGTCAAGGAGTTTGCCGATCGTTTGGCATTACCTTATAAAGAGGATGCGATTGGTAATATTGTGATTTATAAGCCAGCAAGTCCAGGGATGGAAAATTGCAAAACTGTTGCGATGCAGTCTCACCTTGATATGGTTCATCAAAAAAATAAAGGTACTGATTTTAATTTTGATACGGATGGCATACAAATGTATGTAGATTCTGATTGGGTAAAAGCAAAAGGAACAACACTTGGGGCAGACAATGGTATTGGTGTAGCTACTATTTTAGCTTTGTTAGCATCAGATACTATTGCACACCCTGCTATCGAAGCTCTTTTTACTGTTGATGAAGAAGCGGGTATGGGAGGTGCTAAATTTTTGGGTACAGATTTACTTTCTGCGGATATTTTGTTAAACCTAGATACCGAAGAAGATGATAATCTATGTATTGGTTGTGCAGGTGGTGTGGACTTAACAGCAACAGCTACTTATACGCAGGAATTATTACCTGCTTCTACAAATTGGGTTTCCTACCAAATACAGTTAAAAGGTTTAGAAGGTGGGCATTCTGGTGTTGATATTCATAAGGGGCTTGGAAATGCAAATAAGCTTTTAAATCGTTTGCTTTATGAGTTGCATCAAAGCGTAGGATTTCGATTACATTCTTTTTCAGGAGGAACACTACGTAATGCTATACCTAGAGAAAGTGAGGCTATTGTAGTGGTTGCTGTGGATAAATCAGAAACTTTTTTAGAAGATTATCAGCAGATGACTGAAATTTTAAAGGCAGAACAGCGTTTTACAGATTCTAATTTGCAATTTTGTATCGCTGAGGTTGCAGTGCCTAAAAGTGTACTTCCAGTAGCAAATCAACAAGATTTTCTACAAGGTATTGAAGCTGCAATAAATGGGGTTTTTAAAATGTCATTGAGTATAGAGGGGCTTGTAGAAACTTCTAACAATATAGCTAAAGTAGTTATTAAAGATGGATCAGTAAAGATTTCATGCCTTTCTAGAAGTAGTGTGCGTTCAAATTTGTGGGCACTTGCTAGTAGTCTTAAAAGTGCTTTTGAGCTTTCTGGGATGCAAGTAACTTTTAAAGGAGAGTATCCAAGTTGGGAGCCTAATACGGATTCTGAAATTTTAAAAGTATGTCAAGCAACTTATCAAGAGCTTTTTAAAGAACCTGCAATCGTATCGGCTATTCATGCTGGTTTAGAGTGTGGAATTATCGGGGAGAAGTATCCTAATTTAGATATGGTTTCTTTTGGGCCAACAATTACTGGTGCTCATTCTCCAGATGAAAAAGTGTCTATTTCTTCCACACAAAAGTTTTGGAAATATACCCTTGAAGTTCTGAAAAATATACCACATAAATAGAAAAGTCGATATACGGTTTTATTTCTGTATACTTTATCCTTAATATATAGGATTATATCTTTTTAATTTCTTTCCATGTAGTTGAAATTATTCTACGGAATAATTTCAACTTATCTTTGGACATTATTACAAGATCAACAACTGTTGTACTTATGAAAACTATTCAAAGTTCTAAACTTAAAATTGCTATTTTTTTTGCAGGTCCATCTAATGAGAGGAATATTTCTTTAGATAGTGCCCGAACTTTTTACGACTCTATTCGTGTTTTTTTCGAAGAGTCTAACATTCGTTTGTATTTTGTAGATAAAAATAAAGCTTTCTATCATTTGGGTTTTGAGTGCATTTACTCTAACACTATTGAAGATTTTGAAGCGGATATAAAAAAGGATCAGCAAGTCTCTTTAGATACTATTATTACAGATAATGATTTATTCTGTCCACTGATACATGGTACTTTTGGAGAAGATGGAGCACTTATAAAATTATTAGAAGATAAAGGTGTAAAAGCTATTTTAGGAGCAAATTCTAGTAGTTTAGCACTGACTTTGAATAAAGATCTTACAATTAACACTCTTGAAACCTTAGGGTATCCTACAGTAAAAAGAGCTCAGTTTAGTATTGAAGATTTAGAGTTGCAGTTACCAGAAATACAACAGTATATTGCACAAGAAATCCCTTTAGATAAACAAGCTAAGTGTATTGTAAAGCCTAATAATTGTGGTTCTTCGGATGGAGTGAGTTTGGTTACTTTATCAGATCTAAAAAAAGGTATTGTAAACGCAACTACTTTTTCTAATGAAGTACTTATAGAGGAACGCATCTATGGTCGAGAATTTTCAATAGTGATTATTCAAGATGCCAATAATCAAGTGACTCCTTTACTTCCTACCGAGGTATTGGTAGATGATTACACCGATACTATGACTTCTGGGGTGTATTCTAGATATAAAAAATACATGCCTGGTGCAGGAGCGACTCATGTGACACCAATGGAGGTACCTGATGCAGACCTTGAAAAAATAAGAAAAGAAGCAGCTCATATTTTTGAAGCATTTGAGTTGAGTGATTGGTCGAGGTTTGATGGTTTTCTCACAGATTCTGGTGAAATTATTTGGTCGGATTTAAATACCATACCTGGTTATGCACAAGATTCATTCTTTTTTCAACAGGTTACCTTGTTTGGCATGAATCATACGGATGCTTCTATGAATCTTATCAACAGAGTAGCACAAAAAGGAGGGATCCAAATTGATTATGAACAGCAAATTGCACTTCCAGAAAATGCAGAGGAATTAGTAGTTATTGGTGGAGGAACTTCTTCGGAGCGTAATGTTTCTCGAATGAGTTGGATGAATGTCATTCAAAAAATTAATTGTTTAAATAAATATAAAGTACATTCTGTTTTTCAAGATGAAAAAGGAGAGTACTGGTTGGTGCCTTATTTTATTGCATTACAGCACACCATCGAGGAAATTCATACGATACTTGCACAACCAGAATATTATAAAACTGCTTATAAGAAGGCTGCCCAGTTACTACAAGATACCCAGAGTAATTTGCCAATAAATGCTTCTTTGAATTTCTCACCTAAGAAAATTACCCTTGAGCAGGTAAAATCGATTTCTAATTTTGTATTTATTGCTTTGCATGGTGGAGATGGAGAAAATGGAAGTTTACAAGAAAAGTTAGAAAATTTAGGTATTTCTTACAATGGTTGTGATCCTCAAACTTCACGCTTATGTATGAATAAGTTTGAGACAAGCAGGCGAGCTAAGGCACTCGATATAGATAAATTTTTAACTCCTAATCAGTATATTTTAGATCTTGAGTCTTTAAAAAAACGTGTGTTTGAAAATAACACTACTTGTCAAATAGAGGAGTTGATTACTTATGTAAAAGACACTGAATCTTTAAATCAAGTTATAGTGCATCCCCATTACACTATTTTTAAAGATTATTTAAAAATTGAAATCCAAGCTTTACAAAAGCGTTTAGATTCTTTTTCTGGAATAGTACTTAAACCGTTAGATGATGGGTGTTCTAGTGGAGTATTGGTTTCTAGAGATCCTGTAAATGAAGTTCCCATGTATTTATTGGCTGTTTGGGCAGGCTTAGATAAAATTCCATTATCGAATTTGTATGCTAATGTAAGTAAAGATAGTGAACAGTTTTTAAAAATGCCTACGACAGAGATGAAGTCTGTAATTACGGAGCAGTGTATAGGTGGAAAAGACGCACCTCATATTTTAGAAATGACTGTTGGGGTATTGGGGCAAAAAGGAGAAATGTACGCATTACTTCCTTCACAAACTCCATCATCATTAGGAGTACTTACGGTTGAAGAAAAATTTAATAAAGGAGTAGGGGTAAATTTAACGCCTCCTCCTGGAATTTCAACTTCAAAGATTAAATCAATCCAAGATCGAATAAGTACATTAGCCAATAAAATAGGCTTAAATGGTTATAGTCGAATAGATGTTTTTTATAATACGTTAACCGAAGATTTATCACTTATTGAAATTAACTCTTTACCAGGATTAACAGCTGCAACAATTATTTACACGCAAGGTTTATTGACTCCAGAGGTACGTTTAAAGCCTTCAGAGTTTTTAGATAAAATTATTGAGGTTTCTAATAGAAATCATGATGAAGAGGTATGTTTTTCTGAGTAGTGCCTTTA
>WTKB01000295.1 GCA_011524575.1 Aquimarina sp. | reverse complement strand
AAAGAAAAAATACTTCAATTTATTTTATATCGATTTCAAAGATCAATTGGTATTAGAGTTTGTTTAAACTCGCTATTTCCTGTAATTCAAAAAATTTAAGAACTTGGATCGCTTTAAAAAGATTTATATATCTTGATAGGTGCATCATTTAAAAGTAAACCAACAACGGCAAACTTTTGAATTACAGTTCGTATTCCTATTAAAGAAGCTCTAATGGGTATGAAGTTACCCTAATTTTAATTTATAAGTAATAGGTGTTACCCCTTTTTGTATTGATTAGGAGTGATGCCATATCTTTTTTTAAACGCACTGATAAAATGACTAGAGGTGCTGTATCCTATTTTAAGAGCCACTTCATTTACATTGTAATCTTGTGATAGATAGGTGCAAGCGAGTTCCATTTTATAGTGTAATAAAAAGGTGAAAACAGGTTCGCCATAGATATGTTTGAATCCTTCCTTAAGTTTTTGAAGACTTAATCCTACCATAGTTGAAAGTTCTTGAAGAGTTGGGGGTTCTGTTAATCTTTCAATAATTATTTTCTTTGCTTTTTTTATTTTGTCAATATTATCTTCACTAGCAAGAAATGGACATTGTTCTGTATCTAATTCTCCAGATTTATTAAAGTGTAAACAAAGTAGTTCATAGGTCTTGGCTTTATGATACAAGTCCATTAAGGAGTTATGTACGTTGTAATTCATAATTTGATTAAGCACTACTGCCATTGAAGGGCTTATAGCTTCATCAGCATAGTATTTTTTATTCTTGTTTTCGTCATTTATAAATGGTATGAAGTGAGCTTCCTGAGTAAATAAACTATGGAATTTTTTAACAGATACGATAATACTAATTAGCCAAGATTGTTTGGTTAGGTATAGATCCATTGGAAGGTCTTTGTTCGGGTTGAATAACAATAATGAAGTCTCTTGATTTAAAGTAAGTTTATAACTTCCTTGATTGAATTTAAATGCTGCTTTACCTTTTAATAAATAGTGAAACTGAATAAACCGACTATTAATAGCTTTTTTATAATTGAAATCTTCGGTTGTTTCATTTTTAAATTTTAAAATACAAATATCATTTTCTATACTAATTTCTTCTTTCATACTTTCTGCGATGTTTTTGAGTTTTAAAGTAGTTTTTCTGGGATGAAAAACTATTTATAATAATTCTAAATATATTAAATTTATTTTTGTTAAGTTATTGATTAGTAATATTTAATGATTTTATTTGTTCTAATAGTAACGATTTAAGCATATTGAGATATTAATTAATCTTTAAGCGTTATTTAGATTAGTAAGGTAGAATTATTTTTGTATATCTAAAAATTGTAGAATGCTGAAGGATTTAGAAATCAATGGCACATATTTATTTTATATAGGTGTTAGCTATAAAAAAGCTAATGTCGCTTTACGAGAAAAGTTTAGTATTGATGATCAAACAAAACGTGTCATCTTTTCTAAAGCTCGGCAGGCAGGTATGGATACATTGTTAATTATCTCTACTTGTAATCGAACAGAAATTCTAGGCTTTGCAAAGTCTGCAGAGCAATTGATAAATTTACTTTGTGAGCATACACAAGGAAGCTATAAGGAGTTTGAGAAAGTAGGTTATGTTCATAAAAATAGGTCGGCAATACAACATATTTTTAAAGTAGGTACAGGCTTAGATAGTCAAATATTGGGTGATTTTGAAATTATCAGCCAGGTGAAAAATAGTGCTATTTTTTCAAAGAAACACCAAATGCTAAACCCCTTTATGGAGCGTTTAGTAAATACAGTTATTAGAGCTAGTAAACGAGTAAAAAACGAGACAGATATTTCAACAGGAGCTACTTCAGTATCTTTTGCATCAGTACAGTACATATTAAAAGAAGTGCCGCAAGTTTCAGAAAAAAATATTTTACTTTTTGGAACGGGTAAAATAGGAAGAAATACCTGTGAGAATTTAATAAAACACACCAAGAATAGGCATATTACTCTTGTTAACAGAACAAAATGTAAGGCTGATGAGGTTGCGGGTAAGTTTAATCTTTTAGTAAAGGAGTATGCGGACATTCAGGCAGAAATTGCTAAAACCGATGTGCTTATTGTAGCTACCGGAGCTCAAAACCCGACTATTTCAAAACATTTAGTACATACGACAAAACCACTTCTTATTTTAGATTTATCAATGCCAAGAAACGTTTCCAAAGATGTTTTAGAGCTTCCAAACGTGACTTTACTTCATTTAGATGAACTTTCTCAAATAACAGACACCACTTTAGTTAAAAGAGAACTTCAAATTCCGCTTGCAGATCAAATTATTACAGATGTTATCAGTGAGTTTGAAGCTTGGTTTGATACACGTAAATTTGCTCCAACAATAAAAGCTTTAAAAACAAAACTTGTAAAGTTAAGGGATTCTGAAATTCACGATCATAAAAAAAAGGATGCTGATTTTAATGAAGATAAAGTAAATCAGATAAGTGATAAGATTATAAATAAAATTACCGCTCAAGTTGCTTCTCATTTAAGAGAGAATAACGATTCTAAGGCAAGTATAGAACTTATTCAAAAAGTTTTTCAATTACAAAATATTTAGATTTGGATAGAGTTATACGTATAGGTACGCGCGATAGCCAATTAGCACTTTGGCAAGCTCAGAAAGTGGTTTGTAAACTCGAAGCATTAGGCTATAAAACGACACTTGTAAAAGTGAAGTCAACAGGTGATCTGCAGCTAGATAAACCTTTATATGAACTAGGAGTTACAGGGGTTTTTACCAAAACTTTGGATATAGCTATGCTTAAGCAGCAAGTTGATATTGCTGTTCATTCTATGAAAGATGTACCTACGCAATTGCCCAAAGGTATTGTGGAAGCTGCTGTTTTAGCACGTGCCAATACTGCAGATGTATTTCTTTCAAATCCAAATACACCCTTTTCGAATACAGGAACTACTATTGCAACAGGAAGTTTACGTAGAAAAGCACAGTGGTTACATAAATATCCTGAATATAACACCGTTGATTTAAGAGGTAATGTTAATTTGCGTTTGCAAAAATTAGAGCATAGTACCTGGAAAGGAGCTATTTTTGCCGCTGCTGGTTTGGAACGTCTTGAATTACTGCCTTCTAATGCAGAAGTTCTTGATTGGATGTTGCCTGCTCCTGCACAAGGGGCAATGCTTGTTGTAGCCATGGAACAGGATACTTATTGTTTGGAAGCTTTACAAAAACTTAATGATAAAAAAACGCAACTTTGTGTAGCTATTGAACGAGAATTTTTGAGAACTTTAGAAGGAGGTTGCACAGCTCCTATAGGTGCATTAGCTATTTGTAAAGAAGATACGCTTTGTTTTAGAGGTGCTTTATTTGCTTTGGATGGTTCTCAAAAAATCGAAGTTTCAAAAGAAGTACCATTAAATAAAGTTCAAGGTTTAGGTATAACTTTAGCTAAAGAATTACTTGAAAATGGAGGAGCTCTACTTATGGACACCATTAAGAAACAAATGCAAAAGTCGGCTGATAGTAAGTAGTGGTATTTATTTTTATGAAACGCGTATTATCTACTAAAATATTGAGTTCAAAGCAGTGTGATCTTTTGGAAGATAAAGGGTTTTATGTGGAACATCATAATTTTATAAATACTCAGGAGCTTTATTTTGATTGGTTCAGTTGTCATAAAATTAAGAATGCTATTTTTACCAGTAAACGAGCCGTAACAGCTGTATTTTCAAAACCGATTGAAATTCAAAATTGTTTTTGTGTAGGAGAGCGTACAGCAAAACTATTACAAGAAAAAGGGCAGCATGTTATAGAGGTGGCACATAATGCCAAAGACTTATCAGAACGTATTATAAATAATTACTTAGATTATAGCTTTTATTATTTTTGTGCAAAACATCCCTTGCCTTACTTGCCAAATATATTAGATGAATTTCATATAAATTGGCAAAAAGTACCTGTATATGCTATAGTGCCAAATTCTATGGCTTTTTCAGGGAATTATGATGCTGTACTTTTCTTTAGTCCATCAGGTGTAAAGAGCTATTTTTTAAAAAATAATATTCCTAATTGGAGTTTTTGTATTGGTGCTACTACAGCAAAAACATTAGAAGAATATACTCAAAAATATACATCCGCTCAAATTCCAAGTGTTGAACATGTTTTAGAGTGTGTGTTAAACTATTTCAAATCTCATGATTAAAAACGATTTATTTTTAAGAGCTTTAAAAGGAGAATCTTTAGAGCGTCCACCAGTTTGGATGATGCGTCAAGCGGGGCGTTACTTGCCAGATTTTATGAAATTAAAGGCTAAATACGATTTTTTTACCCGTTGTAGAACACCAGAGCTTGCTACCGAGATTACAGTAATGCCTATTGATCAGGTAGGTACTGATGCTGCTATTTTGTTTAGTGATATTTTAGTAGTTCCTCAAGCTATGGGAGTTGATGTACAAATGAAAGATGGTATAGGGCCTTGGTTGCCTAGCCCAGTTCGTACCAAAGCAGCTGTAGATAAAGTTGTTGTTCCTGATGTACAGCAAGAATTAGGTTATGTATTAGATGCTATAAAATTAACTAAAATTACTTTAGATAATCGTGTGCCGCTTATTGGTTTTGCGGGTTCTCCTTGGACCATTCTTTGCTATATGGTACAAGGTCAAGGGTCTAAGAATTTTGATAAAGCAAAGGCATTTTGTTTTCAAGAACCTGTGGCAGCTCATCAATTGTTACAGAAAATAACAGATACTACTATTGCGTATTTAAAAGCCAAAGTAGCTGCTGGTGTAGATGCTGTACAAGTTTTTGATAGTTGGGGAGGAATGTTATCTCCTGTAGATTACCAAGAATTTTCTTGGCAGTATATTCAACAAATTATTGATGCTTTAAAAGAGGAAGTTCCTGTAATTGCTTTTGGAAAAGGCTGTTGGTTTGCTTTAAAAGAAATGAGTACTTCTGGAGCAGCAGCTCTTGGTATTGATTGGACATGTTCAGCAAGAAATGCACGCTATTTAACAGGTGGAGCTATTACCCTTCAAGGGAATTTTGATCCTTCTAGGTTACTTTCACCACCAAAAGAAATTACCAAAATGGTGCATCAAATGATTGATGAATTTGGAAAAGATAAGTATATTGTGAACTTAGGTCATGGTATTTTACCTAATATTCCTGTTGAAAATGCCCTTGCATTTGTAGAGGCAGTAAAGAGTTATCCTCGATAAAGAATGGATTACAGGAAGTAGTGCGTTTAAACAAGCTCTTACAAAATAGATTACTTTAATTAATATAAGACCTCAGGTTATTCATAATTATGTTTAATTTGAGGTTTTTTTTGATATTTAATTTTATGAAAGACAATTTTTATAATTATATAGAAGATCTTCAAGATCGTAT